>JBEBSM010000010.1:0-24113 GCA_040394315.1 Lujinxingia vulgaris | reverse complement strand
TTATTAAACACACATCATTTATAATTCTAAATTATTTCATTTCATTAAAAACAAAACACACATCCATCCATTCATCAAAATCTTCAAAAAATGGTTCGAAGTCGCTCGATAAGGCGATTCGTTTGCTCAACCGTTCCGACCGACATTCGCAGACATCCGCGAAGTCCAGGATAGCCGGAGCGATCGCGCACATAGATGCCGTTGCTTTCAAGCGTCGCAAGCGTATGCGCTACATCGTCAACGCGCACAACCACAAAGTTTGCAGGCGTAATTTGTGCCTCAACGCCGCACTCCGCAAAGAACGCACGCAGGATTTCTTTCGCCTGCAAGACTTCCTTCAGATAAGCATTGAGATAATCCAGATCTTTAAGAGCCGCGATAGCGCCGATTTGTCCCAGAGCATTTACGCTCTTTGGATTATACAGACGACTCAGGCCAGCGATCAGATCGCGATGCGCTGCAAGATAACCGACACGCAAACCCGCCAGACCAAAAGCTTTGGAAAACGTACGGGTTACAATCAGGTTCGCATAACGCTCAACCAGTTCGATGCCCGTGATCTGTGCAAATTCAAAATAAGCTTCGTCCAAAACGATTAACGTATTGGGAAACTCCTGACACAGAATTTCGATTTCTTCCGGTCGATAGACAACACCCGTCGGATTATTCGGACTCACCAGATACAAAAGACGCGTTTTCGATGTCAGTTGAGCACGAATTCCATCCAGATCGCTTTCAAACGGATCAAAGCCCTGAATGGTACGAATTTCTGCTCCGCGACTTTGCGCAAAAACGACAAAATGATTGTACGTCGGAACAGGAACGACGACTTCGTCTCCCTGATCTATAAATGTAGCGCAGATCAAACCCAACGCGTCATCGCTGCCGTTGGTGATTAAAAAATGATCGCGACCAATTCCGGTATAATTAGCAAGCCCATCGATTAACTCGGTACTACCGAGACTCGGATACCAGTTTAATCCACGACCGCTCGTTACTGCATGAGCGATCGCCTCATTTACCAGAGGACTTGGAGCAATGGTTGATTCATTCCAGTCCAGCTTAAAAGAATTTCGCTGGTCCGGATATGCATCAACAACTGCCTGACTACTTACCGCTTCGTAAGGAGTCAGCGCCTGGACAGACGCCGCAACTCGAATCCCAGAAGCCGTTGGCAGGAACCTCAAATTGGGCTGACGAGTATCTTCGCCGTCCGCTGGCTGGTCCCGATAGTGCAAATTAAAGTTGGCAGTTGACATACTTCCCTCAGTTTTCATCGGCCATCACCTCTTACCTTTGAGCCGATGACTTACACACGCCATACATACAGCGACAAATCAGCGCCCGTATGGCATACGACAACCTAAATCGTCAAGACCGCACTATATCAGTCAGTCGGTCCGCATCTCGTGATACACGGGAGTGTGGAGGCTGACAAAAATATTGCTTCAAATCATTTCGTACCGCTGATTTTTAAGGACACGAGTCCTTGCGAGAAGTGCATGCAACATCTGAACCAGAGTTCCGATTACTTCAGATTAATTCATCAATTTCATCACTTCCCCTCTAATACACGAGGAATAGTCAACTATTTTTGGCAAACGATGATGGTTTGTCAGGCTGTCCGGTCACAATCCAATTGTGGTATATAGAGTCTCTCTGGATAGATGCTACTCCACATCGGTGGTGTACTCTTTATCCAGGTTGTTTTCTGGAACAGGGAATCGTTCCGATCGGTCGATATAGATTACTGGCAATTATCAAATGATTTTGAATTTATGCCGCCTACGTGCAGTCTGTACTGTATGAATGCTACGAGGCATTATTAAATGCTTCTATAATACTGATAAAATAAACTAGTTAACGCGGCACACTCAGGTAACTGGAGCAACTCATGAAACTGCGCATCCCACATATTTTGTGTTTTACCTTCGCACTGTCCATGAGCGTGCCTGCAATCCAGACCGTCTCTGTTTCGACGGCGGATGCTGCGCCGGGCAGCACGCTCAGTGATTCTAGAAAATCGGGTCGTCGCGTACATAAAGTAAAAGCAGCGAACCAACGTTCATCGAAAGATGATGACGACGACGGCAAGAAGAAAAAGAAGTCATCAAATTCAACCCCCCAGGCAACCGGACAGCCGCGTCGCACCAACGCGGCACCCCGCCCGTCTACAACACGTCCGGCACCGGCACGCACGACCCGTCGTACCAGCACGACTCGTCATCGCGCTCAGCCTCAGGGTCCGGCCAGAGCAACGGGACGTACCCGGCCGGCCGGGACTTCATCCAGAGCCACAACGACACGTCATCGCTCCAATGTGCGAACAACGCGTCATTCTAGCTCGCGCACCGAAGTGCACCATCACTACTATGACGACAACAGCCGTCAGCAGCAGGTGTCCACCGCAAGGCGCGTCGATTATGATGAATCTCCGAGCACGGTCGATGCGTACTTCACGCTTGGCCTTGGCATGAGCGGTTTCGCAGCCAGCCAGATTGCCGACGGCGCGCTGGCCGGCATGGACTGGAACCTGGGCCTGGGCGTTAAGGGTTCGTTGTTTGGCGGCGAGCTTGGAGTTCACGGCGGCGCATATTCTCTGGGAAGTGAGCCGGGCCAGGACAGCAATATCGACTTTACAATCGTCGGCGTCAGCCTGGATCTGAAATTGCAGCCGGCCTTCTCCTTCTTTGAGCCCTACGCATTGATCGGCTTTGGTGGATACGGCTTCCAGGACGGTGAAATGCAAGAAACCGCTGGCGGTGGCGCAATTCGACTGGGTGCCGGCGCTGACTTCCGCTTTAACGACTTCGCAATCGGTGCACGCTATCTCTACACCGCTTATGCACTGAGCAATAACTCAAGCTACCGCGATTTGAGCGTGCAGACGGAATCCGTAGGGATCAACGCGTCGTTCTACTTTTGACCAGTCGCATACAAAATTAGCAGTCCTTTCACGTATTTCTCGGCCGCATCGACGACAAGGTTCAATCTTTTACAGAAGATCGTTGTCGGATTGCCCAATACGTTCTACCATGCTGGCGAGTCGATTGGGTTATCACGCAATGCTGATTTTATCACATGCGTAGGCCCGGTTGATTCGCATTTTGCGTCCAACACACATCAGTTATCTTGACGCTCTGGTGACCATTGCGTAACCTGCAAAACATCGCATCGCTTTGGGATAATTCTCCCGAAGCGCAATTCAGAGTGGCTCGTTCCTCGATTCCAGCGATTGAGGAGAGGTGAAATTGAATCGAACTCAGTTAGGCGGATACGTTCTGAAATTCATCTCTGGAAAATACCAGGGTGGTGAATTTCCACTCGAACTCGAGACGGAAGTTGAGATCGGGCGTGGTAGTGAACTGGACATGGTTCTCGTTGAGGACATGGTTTCCAGAAGGCACGCGCGGATCACGACCTATGGTGGTGAACTCCAGATCGAAGACTTCCAGAGTACGAATGGAACCTTCGTAAATGGAGAGAAGATCACAAAAGCGCGTATAAAGGAAGGTGACCGAATTTTGATCGGCACCAACATTATAAAGCTTGTACATCGTGATCGCACCCTGGATGATTCCGGAATGCAGATCCCGGCCGGCGGTGACCGACCGCAAGACGCCACCAGTCGTGTGTCTGCAAACGACATGACGGGCCGGCACAACACAATGGCAATTTCGCGAACAACCGGCGCCACCCTGAGTGGTTCTATCTCCGGTCAGATCGACGAAGTTCCCCTGCCCGACTTGCTACAGCTCTTTTCGACCAGTCGAAAATCAGGCGTGCTTGTCATCATGACGGATCACGATCTCGGTAAAATATTTTTGCGCCAGGGTCGCGTATATTTCGCAAACATCAACGACGATTCATCGTTGTGTCCTTACAAAGCATTCTATCGTCTACTCAGCTGGAAAAGCGGTACTTTTTCGCTGGAACCGGCCGTGGACGACGTTTTCGAAAACGAAATCGACGAATCCATCGAAGGATTGATGATGGAGGGTATGCGTCTGTTCGACGAGATGGAAAATCTCGGTCCAGACGTTCCACCCATGCACGCGATTTTGAATATCAAACAGCCGCTAGTTATTAAGCTGCGCGATCTCACGCCAGAACAGCTCGATACGTTTCAGTTGATCTTAAATTACGGCTCCGTAACCAACATCCTCAATCAAAGTGAGGATGGCGATCTGGAGACAATGCGTGCACTTCTGCAGCTAATCCGTAATGATATCGTTGATATCGCCTGGTAGTATAAAAAATGAGTGACATGACAATTCGCGTTCCTCCTCGTAACGAGGATGCTGAACGCAGTGTGCTCGGCTCGGTTCTGCTCAACAATCTTGTTCTTGAGGAGCTTATTACCAAGCTCAGCCACGAACATTTCTATCGCGAGTCTCACCGACACATCTTTCGCGCGATGACGATTCTCCACGAGCGCTCCGAGGCCGTTGACGTCATTACCCTGGCCGATCACCTGGCAGCGGAAGAACTTCTCGATGCCGTCGGCGGTACGAGCTATCTGGCCAGACTTTCACACGAAGTCCCCTCGGCCGCCAATATCAACCACTATGCCAATATTGTTAAGCGTAAGGCCACCTTACGTCAGTTCATCACAACCAGCGATGAACTCGTCAACACTTGCTACGCCGACGTTTCCGATATTGAGGAGTTTTTGGATGACGCCGAACGACGTCTGTTCGCAATCACCCAGTCCGGCCAAGCGAGAAGCTACTCCACGATCCGCGAAGTCGTTAAAACGGCCTTCCATCAGATCGAAGCTCTCTACGAAAAAAGCGAACAGATCACCGGAGTCGCCAGCGGTTTTTTAGATCTCGACATGATTACAGCAGGCTGGCAACGTTCCGACCTGATCATCGTCGCCGCGCGTCCTGCGATGGGGAAAACCAGTTTTACGCTCAATATGTGCACCCATGCCGCTATTGAGCGAAAGATCCCCACCGCTTTCTTCAGTCTTGAGATGTCCAACGAACAACTCGCGATTCGTATGCTCTGCAGTGAAGGACGCATCGACCAGGGCAATCTTCGCCGCGGTCGCCTGACCGAGCAAGAATGGAGCCGATTGATCAGCGCAACCAAAACACTTAGCGAATCCCAGATTTTTCTCGATGACACCCCATCGCTGCCAATCATGGAATTTCGCTCAAAATGTCGACAATTAAAGGCTGAACACGATATCGGCATTGTTTTCGTCGACTATCTCCAGCTCATGTCCGGCTCAAGCAAAAACAAAGGCGGAAGCCGTGAGCAGGAAATCAGTGAAATCTCGCGCGGCCTCAAAGGCGTTGCCAAAGAACTCAATATTCCAATCATCGCCCTGTCCCAGCTCAACCGTGGCCTGGAACAACGCGCCGACAAACGCCCCATGATGAGCGATCTGCGTGAATCCGGCGCCATCGAGCAGGACGCCGACCTGATTGGATTCATTTATCGCGATGAAGTCTATAATCCAGAATCCGAACACAAGGGTCTGGCAGAGTTCATCATCGGTAAACATCGAAACGGTTCGCTCGGTACCGTCAATCTTCGCTTTTTCGGTGCTCACACGCGCTTCGAAAATCTCGCACACGCCGATATGTAATGATGTCTCCTTCAAGCGCTCCAAAAATACCGCTCGTCTTACTCGATCTCGACGGCACGATTATTGGTCCGGATGGAGGCGTCTCCGAAAACGTCTGGCAGGCCGTGCGCGCCGCACAAGCAGCCGGCGTGACGATCGCTACCTGTACCGGACGTCCCTGCCAGGGCGCCGCTCAAAAAATCGCGCGCCGACTCGGCTCCACAACGCCTCATATTTTTCACAACGGCGCGCTCATCGCCAACGCCGATGGCGAAACATTGCAAGCCCACACGCTTGCCCCCGAAACTCTTATCGAATTAGTACTTCACGCCCGCTCAATCGACGCGACTATCGAACTTTATACAGCACAGCAAACCTTCGTGGACAAGGCAACCCCACGTTGCATCCATCACGCCGAAGTTCTCGGCATCACGGTTATTGAACAAGACTTGCTCGAAGTCGCACAAACCCAGCCGGTGTTACGCGCACACTGGATCTTGGCTCCCGAACAAGTGCAAGCCGCACTCGCTTGCCAGCCCGCGGGCACACAAATCGGCACAGCCACATCCCCTGCCCTACCTGAAAGTATTTTTGCAAGCGTTACTTCCGATGGCATCTCCAAAGGCAGCGCAGCAAGCGAGATAGCCACACTCCTTGGCTACTCGCTCGCAAACGTCATGGCAATTGGCGACAGCGGAAGCGATATCCCAGCGCTTGAAATCGTCGGTCACCCGCGCGTTATTGGTGACGCTCCCGAAGAAATGACCACGATCTACCCCACCCTCCCAAGTATCGAAGAAGATGGTGTCGTGGACGCTCTACGAGAAGCGTCTCAACCCGTTCGCGCGTAAACCTAAGAAATCATTGAGGTTTCGGACCGATATCTTCCATCAGATCGGAATCATCCTCACGCTTATTCTTCTTCGAAGCGTCTGCTTCCGGTAATGTCTCGCCGACAAATCGACGATACACGTAACGCGAACCCAACGATGCGCCCATACCGGCTACCAGTGCTGTGGGTCCCATCGAACCGAGCAGCATGTACGCCGCAAGCGTGCCAGCCGTGCCGGCCGTCGACGTCACAAAACCGCAACCCGCCTCCGCACCCACATGCACGGCCGCCTGCTTACCGTCGATTTGCCCATCGCGCATCAATTTCGCAGCCTGCACGCCACCCAGCGCGCCATCCACCACTGCGCCCGCCACGCCCGCCCGCCCACAGATCATCACCAGCTCGCGCGTAGGCCCGGCACTGATCGTTGCACGCGCAACCACCATCGCTTTTTGAGCAGCCTGTGAATGAACCACCGCAACCGTCGCATCGCTTGCCGATGTACGTCCACGCCCCAGCGCATTGCGCAACGAACGCACCGACGCTTCACTCGTTGCATCTCGAGCGACCTTTCGACTGATTCTGGAGATTTCGCTCAGACCATTCTTAAAAAGATTATTCATCCGTTGACCCTACGTATTTGGAGTATTGCCGAAGGCTGCCGACACGACTACGTTATTGCAAAAGTGGCTGAATAGAAACTACGCGCATCAGACCGCTTACAAAGCTCTCTGTGATAAATATACATGAAACAAACCGACGCAGCCAGACACCGTCCCTTCCACATCAGCTGCATCACGGCGCACCGATTCATGATGCTCCGCTAACCCTGGATATAGAACATGTTTTTGTTGCGTGAAGTCCATCCCAACGACCTCGACGAACTAGAAAAACTCGCCAAATTCCTCAATACCGTCAATCTACCCGCCGATCGCGATCGCCTGCAGATGCTCATCGAAACCAGTAGAAATAGTTTTGAGCAATCTCTTGAACATAAAGACCGCGAATACGTCTTCGTCCTCATCCATACCGATACCCAACAACTCATCGGTACCTGCATGATCATCGCCCAGCATGGGACCTATCGAAGACCATCCGTATACTTCAACGTGCAAGAGGAACAAAAGTATTCAGAAACCCTTGATAAATATTTTGTACATCAGGTTTTACAACTTCATTTCAACTATGACGGCCCCACGGAAATCGGCGGATTGATCCTGCATCCAGATTACCAGGGACACACACAAAAACTCGGCAAAATCCTCAGTTTTGTTCGCTTCTTATTTATCGGCATGCATCGCACATGGTTTCGAGAAACGATTATTGCCGAACTACTGCCACCGCTTAAAGCAGACGGCACCAGCGAATTGTGGAATTGCCTGGGCGCAAATTTCACAGGCCTTGACTACACGACGGCCGATAAACTCAGCCGTCAAAACGTTGAATTCATCCGCAGCCTGTTTCCGCAAACGGCCATTTATACCGCGCTGTTACCCGAACCCGTGCGTGAACGAATCGGACAGGTTGGTGCACCGACCAAACCGGTCGAAAAAATGCTAAAAGGCATTGGATTTCGTAACAATAACAGCATCGACCCCTTCGATGGCGGCCCAACCTTCGCAGTTGCCACCGACCAATGCGAGTTAATCAAACGCGTACAGCGCGCAAACTTTTCCGGCGAAATCCCAGCCAATGTCACACCCGATGGCCAGGCCCTGGTCGCAACCGAACACCATGCGGACGACGTTAGGTTTCGCGCGATATTGGCAGATTATATCCTCACCCCCCAGGGACTGTCACTTCGCTCCCCAAATTTACAATGCCTGCAAATTCCAATCGGCAGTCCGATAGTATTTCTGCCCCTGAATGGCCTCGACTTAGAAGATCTCTACGGCGTAAAACTTACATAAGTGTTCAGATCTGCATTACTTTCAATGCATGAGCCCGGTTCTATGCTGCTACTTAGCTATCCGCCATAAGCCGGACAAGACTGTAATCAAACCCTTCGCAGATGAAACACAGGTAGTTCGGGACGGCACATAAAACGCACCGGCAAATTAGTCGTTCCAATTCCACGACTAACATACGCCCGACCTAACATCGTATCATAGTGCCCGGCTACATAATGTCCGGACGCCGCCGGTCGCCACGGTCCCAGCCGAACCTGACCGCCGTGTGTATGCCCAGCGAGCGCGAGATCAAATGGCAGGTCATAAACCTGTTGCTCGTAAAAGATGCCGGGAGCATGCGTTAAAAATATCTTCCCGGGCAGTGTCGATACACCGGCCAGCGTTTTCTGCAAACTCGCGTGTCTTGTAGAACTGTCATCCGTCGCAGCCACTTCCAGACCAGAATCCAATCGCAGGTTTTCGTTAACCATCAAACGAATGCCATATTCGGTATAAATCTCTCGAACTTTATCGACCAGACCCGTCTGGCTGTGCTCCCAGTTTCCGAGCGTGGCTATCGTCTCGACCTGCTCATGCGACAGCTCGGCGAGAAAACGCGTTAGTGCGTCCAGATCTGCGAAGGACTCGACCATGTCTCCCGTCATTACGATCAGATCCGGTTGATTCGTAGCAATTGCCTGCACAACCTGTGCTTCTAAATGCCCGAAATGATGGGTATGAAGGTCCGTTATGTGGGCAATCTTAAAACCGTCGAGTTTCAGCGGCAAACCTCGAACCGGAACGTCATGCAAGGTCACCTCGAGCCATCTTGGCTCTATCAAGGTTCCATGCATGGCTATCAGTCCGCCGGCGACAACGGCGCCTCCGGCAAGCGACGTCAGGAATTTTCGACGTGTCATTAAAACTTCTCGTCCCGTAAATAGGTCATCATTCTGATCATTTTTCATACGTGTGCTGGTCATGAGAATACGCGCGTGTTTATCATCCGCCTGAGGTTTCTACGGATCAAAACTACCCACGACTGCGCAACAACAACCCCTAACGGGTTCTGTACATAAAAAACGTTTTCGCTATGATGGCATGGCTGTTTGCTTCGCCCCTGATTTACTTATTCGACGTGCCTGCTCGCGAGAAAAACTCGGTGAAACACCCCATGTTCTTCAGAATTTTTGTATTCATTGCTGTTTTACTGTTTTCCGCAGCCGCATGCATTGACGCGCCCTTGCCTCCCGCCGAAAACAACAATCCAAAAGGTTGTACGGACTATTGTGAACTCAATGAACGCACGTGTCTTGACAGTCAAACCCTGGTTGAGTGCGCGATTAACCAGAATGGATGCCTGGATTTTACAAATCCGACACAATGTGGCGATGCGTTGGTCTGCTCAAATGGAGCATGTGTCGACGATGATTCAGAATGTAGCGATGAGTGCGCTCCCGGAGATCCGCCTCGCTGTACTATAGATGGGCAACGCGAAACCTGTGCGGACCACGGGCAAACGGGCTGCCTGAGCTACGGCGCTCCCACCCAATGTGAGGCTGACACTTATTGCGATGCCGCAAGTGGAGATTGCATCAAGCCAGCATGCGAGAATGAATGTACGGAAGGCGAAACGACGTGTGAGTTACACCGGCGGGCGGTCTGTAAAAAAGACGCCCGCGGCTGCTTGAGCTATGCGGACGCGCAGGAATGTGGGGTTGGAAAAACCTGCTCAGCAGGAGACTGTATTTCGGTTCAAACCTGCACAAGTGAATGTAACGACAACGATATGATCTGCGATCTTGATGGCGCGCCACGCATTTGCGGCGACTGGAACGACAACGGGTGCTTTGATTTTTCCGAGGTCTTTGAATGTGCCCCGAACGAGGTTTGCCAGGGCGGAGAATGCTTTGCGCAGGATCGTTGTCAGGATCAATGCCTGAAGGGAGAGACGATTTGCATCGGCAATAAAATCGCAACCTGCGACGATCATGATGCTGATGGCTGTGTGGAGTTCGATGAACCAAAGGATTGCGCGGCACACGCCTCAACCTGCCAGGTCAGGGACAATAAAAGTGTCTGTCATGCCTCGCCGCAATCGGGCAACGTGCTCGTCAACGAGGTGTTTTACAATCCGTTGGGCGACGACTTACGCGATGCAGATGGCACCAAGTGTAAAAATGCTTCGCCAGCCTGTACTTCCCCGACGTTTATCGAGCTGATTGGTCCGCCAGGCCTGTTGATTGCCGACTATAAAATCGAAATGGTCAGTGGAGCCACCGGCAAAACGTATAACAGTGCAGTTCTACCTGCAGACGCACGTTTGGATGGGCGCGGCTATGCCGTCATTGCGATGGAGCAGGCCGATAATTTCTTAAGCTACGCTGCGCCGTTTGCGACGAACATCTATTATATCCTCAAATCCTACGGACCCAATGAAGATGCGATACAAAACGGTGCCGGAAGCATCGTTTTGTATGATGTGAGCAGTAAAATCGCTGATGCGGTCGGTTTTGGAAATTTTTCGGCATCGCATTTGGTCAACTTTCGCGGAAAAGGCCAGCCGGCAGCCGGCGCAATCAGCGGGCGCAGCTTAGGTCGTATCCCGGGTCGTGCATCAACCGACAATAACGTCACAGACTATATTACGTTTTACCCGACGCCGGGCATGCCGAATCAAGATCTTTTAATTAACGAAGTTTACGTCAATCAACCCGGTACAAATGACGGCACCGAAACGTTTGTGGAATTAGTCGCTCCGATTTTGGGCTGGGAGGATCTTTCCCTGGACGGTTACGTTTTACGCGCAGTAGCCGGCCATCATGGAAAGGATTACCTGTATACAGGCACGATTCCCGGCGTTGCTCTGGATGGAAAACTGCTAAATGACGCTGCCAGCGAGGATGGGTATGTAGTTTTATGCAACAAGAAAGCACGGCAGCCCTTGCGTGATCGGTGCTCTGTGCATTATGACGGCCCGCCGTTTTACACCGGGCCAGACAATTTTATCCTTGAATATCAGCAACATCCCATCGACGCAATTGGATACGGAACATTTGCTAACTCTGATACGTTCGTCGGACGGGGACGTCCCGCGCCCTACAAATCAACGGACTCCGGACGGTCACTTTCGCGAGGTCCCTATTCCGATGCCAATTCGACCCTGAATACCAACGACAATGCGATTGATTTCCACCGCGTTTCGCCTACCCCGGGCGTCGGTAATGCTCGGCCCTAACCGTTTCATCATCACGTTTTAGCTACATACTACAGCAACACCGGAGTGCCCTCATGGCCAAAATCAACTGTTTCATTTGCAATGCTGAAGAAGACGTTCCCTTCGAGCCCAAAGAAGGCTCCGAAGTACTTTGTCGAAAATGTTTTAAGACGAAAAAGAAATCTGACAAACCGCCAAAAAAACACGTTCCACGCACACAGCACGGCACGCGCGTCAGTCTTTTCATTGACTGCAGCGACTGCGGAAAACACGCTGAACTCGATTACGTCCCAAAAGGAACCTCGATTGCAGATGCGTTGTGCGGCGAGTGCGCAGCAAAACGTTTTGGCGATAAGTCGCGCTGGGCAGAAGTTAGTCGCGAAAAAGACTCCGAAACACGCACCGAATGGACCTTCAATTGTCACGTCTGTGGCCGCGAAGATTATCTGAAGTTTGCGCCCGATCCCAAACGCATCTACGAATGCAACCGATGCTACTCCGATCAGGAAGAGCCATCCAAAGACCGGCTGAAGAATAAAGCGCCCGCGAAAAAGGACGATCTGTCCGCAAAAAATACCGTATTTATCCGCAAGCGCTCCGACAATTGACAAAAAGCATCTGAACCCCGATAAATACCCTTCTTTTGTTCCGGCAAGCGGTTTGTACCGCGCCAATTCTCACGATTTTTGCTTCGAGTTGCACATCATGGTTGATCCCGCCGCCCATCCCCGTTCCGATTCAGCTTCTTTGCAGAAAGAAACGTTGGAAAACACCATCGTTGACGCAACTTTTCTCGGCGAAGAGCAAAACCGCCTGAAGTTTACCCTGGCGGACGACAGCGTCGCTTTTGTCGAACGTGATGAATTTGCCGACAGCGTGCCATTTGAATCCGGCGATAAAGTGCGCGTGCTTGTAGAAAATCCATTTACCGATGGATGGATGGCGTCCGTCAAAAAGGCTGAAAAGCTGGCGATCTGGGATTCTATTGAACGCCAGCACAAAACCAGGCAGTCCGTGCCCGGCACGATTTTGGGCGTCAATCAAGGCGGCATGACCGTGGATATTGGCGTGCGAGCTTTTTTGCCGATGAGTCAGATCGACACCCACCCGGTCAAAGACGCCACGCCTTATGTGGGCATGGAGTCACAGTTTGAAATCATTAAGTTTGATTCCAAACGTGCGGACGTCGTGGTCAGTCGTCGCAATACGCTCGAGAAAAAGAAGGCCAACAAAGTTCAGGCCGCGCTCGAAAGTCTCGAACCGGGACAAGAATTTGACGGAACCGTTCGCACGATCACCAATTTTGGGGCGTTCGTCGATATTGGCGGCATGGACGGATTGCTCCATATCTCCAACATGAGCTGGGGTCGTCTCGATCACCCATCCGAGCTGGTCAGTGTTGGTGAATCGATTCGCGTGGTCGTGCTGGATTACAAACCGGAGAAAAAACGGCTTAGTCTGGGGCGAAAGCAGCTTCTAAAAGATCCCTGGTTAACCCTTGCCGAAGACTTTCAGGAAGGCATGCGCGTTAGCGGCAAAGTTGTCAGCTTAACAGAATTTGGCGCATTTGTTGAACTAGCCCCCGGTCTGGATGGCCTGGTTCATGTCACCGAACTGGCCTGGACGGGTCGTATCAATCATCCCAAAGATGTTCTTGCCGTCGATCAAACCATTGATGTCAAAATATTGAACATCGATACCGAAAACCGTCGTCTCAGCCTCAGCGTAAAACAACTCGAAGCCAATCCATGGCTGCAATTTGAGGAGCAAAACCCGGCAGGCACGCGTCTGCAAGGAACGATCCGCAATATTGCCGACTTTGGTCTGTTTGTCGAAGTTGCCCCGGGCATTGAAGGTCTTGTGCACGTCAGTGATCTTTCATGGACCGAGAAAATCGACGACCCACGCACGCATTATAAAGTCGGCCAAACCCTCGAAGTCGTGATTCTTGAGATAGATACCGAAGCCGAGCGCGTTGCACTGGGCGTCAAACAACTGGTTGACGATCCGTGGTTACGTGCTTCCGAAATTGCCAAACCAGGCCAGAAAATCGATGTCACCATTACGAAACTCCTCGATTTTGGAGCGATGGCAACCGTGATCGAAGGCGTCGAAGGCCTTATCCACATTTCCGAGCTTCGTGAAGAGCGCGTCGAAAAAGTGTCCGAGGTCGTTCGCCCAGGCCAGGTTCACAAGGCGCTGGTGCTCACCTTTGATCGAGGCGCACAGCGAATCAGCCTCTCGCTCAAACGCGATCAGCTTGGCGATACGGAAGAGTCAGCACGTGAATACACCGAAGACACGAGCGCAACCGCAACGTTAGGCGACATTCTTCGGGATCGACTCGGCCTGCAGTCCAGCGAAGATATCGCTGCGGAAGCAGAATCAAATGACGTTGATTCGCAAGTTACCGAAAGCGATTCGAACCCGACCGAGTAATACGTCGTCGCTAAAAGTCAGGTTCAAGAAAGCTAAAAACCCGCTCCATGCATCGCATGGGGCGGGTTTTTTACTTTCTAATTCTTAATCCTGATACTCGCTGCGCAACTCTTCTAAATAAATATCGTCTGCAGCACTTCGATTGTCTTCGTCAAAACCGTCGTCATCATCCTGACCGTCATTTTGCAGACCGCCTTCACCCGGGCGTCGACGCCTGGCCATCAGGGTTACTGCCGTAATCGATAGTCCAAAACCAACGACAATCGCTCCCAACAGTTTGTAATTGTCTTCGGGCGGTGCGTCGTTCATGCGAAATTCTTCGCCAAAGCGACCGATCAAAGTTTCCTTGATCTCTTCCTTATCCATGCCGGTAATGGCCATCGCCTGAATTTCACGACGAACTTTGCCGGCCTCACCAGATGGACACATCGCCAGGGTTTTCCCCGGACAATACGGACTCAAGACTTCCTGGCTGATTTCACGCGACACACGACTTACCTCGTCTGCTGAACGCGTAACCTCCGAATAAGCCGGTGAAAACACGCTCAGGCACATGATAATCAATGCGCTCAAAACCGTGCAGTACGATAATTTCTGTAGTGCAAATTTTATTTTCATTATGACTTTGTTGCCTCAGCACAGCCAACATCTGCTGTCCCGAGCCAACCCTTAAGTAATTCCAACGCGTGCTCACTTTCGACTTCTGTACGGCAAAACTGATAACTATCTGCAAAACTCTCGCCCAGCGTAACTTCGCGCATCAATAACTGACCACGTCGAAATACGTGAACATTAACCGTGTCGCCAGGCAACATGCACTGGATAAACGCATCGTAGCCGGTGGCAGAAACCTTACAACCATCGACCGCGACAAGCTCATCGCCTGCATACAACCCCGCCTGATGCGCAGGACTTCCCGTCGGCACAAAAACAATGTTCAGTCGATCACCGGCCGCCCGCGTATTCATGCCAAGCGACGCTTTCGGACGCCCGTCGGAAAACACCGGCTTCAACGACAAACCAAACGGCGTCAGAAACTCATTCCATTCAATAGATTCTGTTCCACGCACATACCGGTCAAAGAACTCGCCGGCATCGACTCCAACGATGTCAGAAACGAGCTGTTCATACGCACCTTCCGCGTAGCCAACCTCCGGATCTATCTGATAATCCGTCCACAACTTTCGTAAGACATCATCCAGGCTCTTGGCACCGTTACTTACCGTCCGCATCCACAGGTCCAGCAGCCAACATACCAGCTCGCCTTTCAAATAATACGAAACGCTCGAATTATTCGTATGCTCATCCGGTCGATACAGCTTAATCCAGGCATCAAAACTTGCGTCTTCCAGCGAATGCACAAGCCGCCCCGGAACCTCCTGATAAAGCTTGATGCGGCGAGCCAATAGCTCAAGGTATTTAGGCCCGTCGATTATGCCGCCACGCAGCAATAGCAAGGTGTCGTAATAACTCGTGACGCCTTCAATCGACCACAGCTCACGCGTGTAGTTTTCCTGCTGGTAATCGAACGGCCCCAGCACCGCCGGGCGAATCCGCTTTACATTCCAGACATGGAAATGTTCGTGCGAAACCAGTCGTAAAAACTCGAGGTACATCCCATCCGGTTTCGCCTCGGCGGACCGTTTCGTCCAGGAATCTCCAAAACCATGACGGCTAAACAGCAACACGGTTGAATTGCTGTGTTCAAGTCCACCAAAACCGTTGTCAGTCAGATGAACGATGAACAAATAATCGTCATACGGCAAACCACCAAACATCCGCGCATTGGTTGCGACGATTTTTTTGAAATCCTCGGCCAGTACATTGCGGTCATAATTGCCGTCTCCCCAGATAACGATCCGATGCAGCTTATCGTCGACTAGAAAGTCGATTGGGTCATGAGGCCCCATCTCAACCGGGCAATCGTAGAGTTCATCAAAGTTCTTAGCGCGTAAAACAAAACTGTGTGCAGCGAATCGGTTTTCATTTCGCTCAACCGATTCAAGTCCGCAATACACACCCCAGCCCTGCGGCGCCACAATCTCGATATCCACCGCATCTTGCAGGCGTCCAACCGGATGCATAAACAATGCAACGCCATTAAAAAAGCCGTGGGTATCGTCAAGATGATTCGTGCGCACGGTTAAATCATGCGCAAAAACCGCATACTCCACCACAACACGATCGGTATGCGAGCAATCCACTCGCCAGGTTGCCTTGTCCAGCTTATGTACGCCACGCCGTTCGCCTTGTGCGCTGCTTGCCCGCACCTGCTGCACATGCCGAGCATACTCTCGTACAAGGTAGCTGCCGGGGCTCCAGGCGGGCAAACGCACGTCGACATGCGCAACGTCAGCCAGTCCGTAGATTTCCATGCGGACATGAAAAAGGTGGCTATTGGGATCGGGAATGGAAACAGTAAATTGAATTGGGGCGACCATCGGGGTCTCCAAGCGGTAAGTAAAATCGCCAAATTCTTTTCTAAAAAGCCTGGGCGACAACGGAGAGCTGCGCGACGCGCAACGCTGAGCGTATTATTCACAAGGCGACATCAAACGCAAACCTGTTCCTGACTCTGCATACACAAAAACGCCCTGAAATCAGCACACCCGAACCAAATCGGGTGAGCTAAACTTCAGGGCGATCCATGACTCACAGCCTGCTTACTCGCAGGCTATTTGAAATGACCTCAGTCTTCTAGTACCTGGCGAGCAATCGTAACGTCGAGGTTTAACTCATCGTTGCGTTCAGCGGTCAGCTTGCCTTTGAAGTGATTGTCATCAATACGTTCGGTCGTGGTGATGGTGTAAAACTCTTCTTCATCCGGCGTCGGATTAAAGACCAGTTCAAACTTATTATCGCCATAATCCACGTCGATAAGCTCACCGGTTTCGTCAGCCAGGTCTTCGTGAATGCCCACGCCTGTCAGGAAGCTGCCGGTGATTTCGGCTTCGCCTGTAACATGGACAATATCGAAGTGAGCGACCGGCGCATCATCTTCTGCCGTTGCCACGCGCCAGGTGCCGCTCAAGAAGCCAGGCTCCATCGTTTCGGAAGGATCTTCTTCTCCGAGACCATGACCTTCATCTTCTTCATGAGGCACTTCGGTCTCGTCGTTATTGTCGTTATTACCGTTATTAAGCACGGGAGTATTGTTGCTGTTGTTTTTGTCTCCCACTTGCACGGTCTGATTATCACACGCGGTGAAAGCCAGAGCCACAGTCAGGGCGAGTAATATAGTAATCTTGCGCATAGTAAACTCTCGATATCTCATAGGAAAACTCCTGTCTTCAGTACCGGAAAAACTCATTTAATCGGTGCAAATACGGATGCGCAGGAGGAATTACCAGCACGAACTTTCCCGCAGTAATCAGAACATGCATAGCCGTCGCCCATAGAAATTTCGATGTGCCCGTGCACCTTATGAGCACCCATGCAACCCTTGCCGTACGTGATTACAGCGCCTGCTGGAGCTTTGCTCGGTGCAACGTTGACTTTCTTCAAGCCAATCGAGGACAGAATCGCAGGATTAGCCCGTGCATTGGAACCAAAAGCATACGCGGACAGAGCGAAGTTGTAACTGGACATCGGACCGGCGTTTGCCAACTTGTTGTAGTTCACACCAGCGCGTTGCATTCCTCCCTTAACGAAGGCCCAGCAGCTACCGGTTGAGTATCCACCGCGACCAGCCTTGCAGCGCTCTTTTCCGCCCTTCCAGTCCTTACATTTACCGCCTTCGATTTTCAGCTTGTTAGCCAACACAGTGTTAGCCGTTCCGCTTGGAACCGGGCCCGGATCGGTCTTACCCGTCGGGATACTACCGTCTTTTTTGGTAACCGTGAAACCAACCGACGTGCGTGCAATTTCGCTACCTGCAGCGTCCAGTCCAATAGCAATCACGCTGCGCTTTCCGTAGAACTGGTACGGATAGCTAATTTTGAATCCAGCGCCACGGTTGGTCGACTCGCCGAGCTTAAAGTTATTTTCAGCCAGGTATCGAACCTTCACGACCTTGGAGTTGTTGGTGTTAATCGTAAACGTCATGTTCGGCGTGTACCACTGACCAGCTTTCGGTGAGCTGAAGTTAAACGTTGTGCTAGTACCTGCGCCAGCTGGTTCGGGTGCAGCACTGAAGTGTGCATCGGTTATAACGATGCTGGAGTTACCCTGCACGGATTTGTTGAGCAGCTTCCAGGTCTTTCCGTCTTCCGAAATAGAAATCTTGGCAGTTCCGCTCGGTGCGCAATTATTCAGCGACGTGCGGTAGCTGTTCTGCGTGATGTAGAGAACGTCCTTAGCTTTGAGAGCCGTTGGCAATTCAATCACATAGGTTCCTCCGACAGGAACGCCGGTAACGGTCGATTTGCGATTATCACACGTCGTGTTGTCCGGTTTGCCAATGCCGCCGCCTGGATTGCTTACGCCCGGGCTACATTTGACGGACTTCGCATAGTGACTTGCGGTTTTTCCGCTGGCCGAGCGCTGAAAGTGAATGGAATCAACTTCGAATCCTTCAATCGTGTCACTCTTTCCTGCCGGCGAAGCGCTGGTCGAGACAACGCGAACGTACTTATAACCGCCGCCGCCATTGGGGTTGCTTGGTGTTTGACCCGGGTTGGTGCAGACACTATCAGCCTTGGCCCATTCCAGAATCTTGTTCATCCGGCTAAGAACCTGCTTACCTGGGCACAACGTCGACATACGCTCGCCGTGACCTTTAACGTTGGTGCGATTCAGCGGGATATTGTATTTCTTACCCAGATGTCCAACCAGTTGTGCGGCAGCCTTGAGCTGTGCATCGGTCGGAGCCGTGCTCTGGTGATACGTACCAATCAATACGATACCCAGGTTTCCGGTGTTCTGGTTTGCAACGTGCGTTCCCAGACGATCTTCGGCTGAACCACGATAGATCTTACCATCACGGCCGATCATGAAGTGGTAACCAACGTCTGCCCAGCCATTGTTAAAGTGCATTTGCTGGATTTTACGTGCTTCTGCAGCCGAGTTGGTCGCCGTGTTGCTCGTCACGGTATGATGAATCGTAATGCGATTAGGCTTGTGCTTGGAGTAGTAACGCTTAGGAGCTTTTGCACCCCAGGCGCTGCGTGGCAAAATGTTGGGAGCCTGACCAGCACTTGTGCACGACGGAGCCGTGGCTGAGGTCGAAGGTCCGAAGTTACACGTGTCATCACCACCGGCTGGCGGTTGTGACGGCGTGCCACCACACTGGCCCGACAGAGCTTCAATGCGGATATCATCGCCGTAATAGTAACGCGCAATTCGATCGTGTTTCCAACCATTTTTTGACCAGCACGCCGAACCATTCTGGCTCATCGCGCCACGGTTCGCCGGGTTGCTCTTGCTTCCAAGCGCAGTTGCCCGAACCGATCCGCCGGTGCGGCCCTGGTTGTACGTTACCCACTTCTCGGTTTTCGTCGGATCGCTTCCTGCCTTACAGGTGCCACCCGAGCGAAGCGAGCCAGCCACATAGAAACTGGCAATCAGCTTGCCCTTATGCGTCAGGACTTGACCGGCCGTTTCGCGCGCAGCCTGGAAGTGAATCGGCTTTGGCTTGGCGTAGCTACATTTGTACATCTGATCACGCGTGCTTGGTTGAAGCGCACGTTTCTCAGCTTCCGTAATAAACTTTGCATACGTTCTAGCAGCAATCGCCTGCAGCTTGAGTGCTTCTAGCGGTGCATTTCCGTTTTCACACGCGATGGAATTCGGAATGTAATCATTTTCTACATCAACCGCTCCGTATCCCTGAACCTGAACAGTACAAAAACTGCTGAGCTCTTGAATACGCACTTCCATCGTGTCGTCTTCTAACTCCAGTGCTGAGAATGGTCTCTCTTCTTCATCCTCGAATCCGCATCCTACAAATGCGGCACTCATGAGAGCCAATGCCATTAATAATGTGCCTCGATGTAGTAACGAAGCGAGCGAATAATTCGGTCTGTTTGGTTTTGGGTTCATCATATCCAACACACTAAGGATTGTTTACGCCCGGCAGCAATCGCACTTTGCCAAAAGCGCGCCATTAAGGTCGATTACATATCCTGCACGATCCGTACCGCCTGCACAATAAATTGAAATTATCGTATGATCCGGGAATATTCGCCCAATTTACTCGTATTTGCCCAATTTCGCGCTCCACTTCGGGGTACTTTGTCTCCACAGTCGCGCCCCGAAGCGTGACAGATAGTCACACTTCTCAAACAAAGTCCCGACTTCCTTCGGTCATGGTCTCGTGTTAACTCAGCATGCAGAAACACGTTGAGTAATTTTGAGATTTTTCTGGAGATAGACTTTCATGAATCCGAACGAAAACAACACGCGGCCTACCACCAAGACGCAACCCGCTGACGCGCTGCAGTTGGGCGAAAGTCTCTTTACCGGGTTTCCGGGTTTTTTGTCCTCACGACTGGTCCGTGAACTTTTGCATTCCCCCAATATTTCCCACTTTCATTTTCTGGTGCTGCCTGCTCAACAAGAAGTCGCCAAAAACCAGCTCGGTAAGTTGGAACAAGACCACCCAGAGCTGCTCGACCGCTGGAGCGTTCATACCGGTGATATTACCGACAAGCACCTCGGGCTTAGCACGGAGCTGTATGGCGAGTTAACCGGGCGTATTTCCAGTGTATGGCATCTGGCCGCACTCTATGATCTGGCCGTTGCTGAGCAAACCGCTTACCGGGTGAATCTCTCCGGCACGATTCATATCCTGGATTTTTGCGAAAGCTGCACAGACTTTCGACGACTAAACTACATTTCTACCTGTTACGTAGCCGGTTCTCGAACCGGTACCATCCTCGAAAATGAACTGGATGTAGGTCAGGCCCATAAAAACCACTACGAATCCACGAAGTTCTGGGCTGAAGTAGAAGTGCAGCGTCGAAGCGCACATTTGCCAACCGTTATTTTTCGGCCCGGCATCACGGTCGGTGATTCCGTAACGGGAGAAACCGACAAATATGACGGCCCGTACTTTCTGTTTCAGGCACTGGCCCAGATGCCGGACTGGATGCCGATGGTCAATATTGGACGAGGCAATGCGCTGGTCAATATTGTGCCGGTCGACTTTGTGGTTCAGGCCCTGGCTTATCTTGGACAAAAAGAAAGTCTTGATGGACAGGTCTTTCACATCGCGGATCCACACCCGATGCGCGCACGCGAAATCATCGACACGGCCCTAAAAGCTCTGCAACACGCTCCGGCCATCGCTTCCGTGCCAGCAAGCGTGGTGCAAAAGCTGTTCAATCACGCAGGTATCGAAAAACTAAGTGGAATTCCTCGCGAGGCCCTGGATTATTTCAATCACGACGCGCGATACGATACCCGTAATACTTCGCGCGAGCTGGCTGATACCTCGATTCACTGCCCTCATCTGTCCAGTTACCTTCAAACCCTTATCGACTCCTTTCAGAGCCATCCAAAACAAAAACCCGCAGCGTAAATAATATACGCTGCGGGCAAATTCACGGGACGAATAACCTTGAAGATTTTTATCGGGTTATTCGTCCCAATCTATTTCGGAAACATTCAAGCCTGATCCGGAACTCAGCGGTTGGCTCATGCTAATGCCCAGAGCGTTTCGGTAATGATCCTGTTTTAGCAACAGGCCACGTGCAACTTCCATGGTTGTATTAGATTCCGTGTAAGGCATCGGCGCGACCAGCGTATTAAAATGAACATACATCGGAATGCTGATGCCCATAATCACTGGATTGATTTCACTCACACCAAAAACCGTGCCGTAACGTGCGCCCGCAGCAACCGCCGCGGCGACGCCAGAACCACCACCGGGGGCCTGGATCATTCCGCCAGAATCATCCACCACACCTCTCGCATACGCTGAACTTCCAATAATGGTGGATGGCTGAGAAGTCAGATGACTGCCGACCTTGTCGAATTTCAAATACTCCGCCGACGGGCGCACGCGCTCCATGGACTCGCCCCAATGACCGCTGCTTGCCAGGCCGCTGTACGTGCTGTTTTCCAGACCACTTACCTTACCTTTGATACTACTATTCTTGTTATGCGTACTGTGCTGACTTAGCTGAGCTCTTGCTGCGCTACCGGCAAGGGCCGGATTGCCGTGCTTGTGTAGTGACTCAATGGGAACAACCTGGGGCTGGCTGAGCGGCAATGCCTTTGCCCAGGTATCCTGGTAGGCAGTCTTCCATACCTGTCCTGCTGTCAGTTCAAATTGGCCAATACGCACCATCGATACAAAGATAACGATAAAAATCGGCAGGGTGATTAGAAACTCGGTCAACGTCGTACCGCGCTGATTTCTATGAAAGCTATGCAGCCAGCCCTGGGGCCGGTCACAATCAACAGATTCAGCGTCTGAGTGAAGCTCTTTGGATTTTACACTCATTTTGCAACTCCATCGATCGTTGAATTGCCCATGCCACGCGTTGCACGCTCCATCCAGACCATCTCATCGAAATAATTGTCGATTCCAGGCGATCCATTCGCGCCTATTTGCAGGCTCAAGGATAGATGAGGCATGATGTCATAAAACACGCCGTTCATGTTGTAGCCACCGAAGATAAACTCATTGGGCAAAGAAATCGGACGCATTCTCGCTGTCCAGCGAGCATGCCACATGTCGGGTACCTTAACTTCTTTGCCGGTGCTGTCTTTGTACGGCAAGAAGGATATCTCGCTGCGCGCCATGGACCAGTAGCCTTTGGGACGAAATATCTCGTCACCCGCACCCACCGAACCCTGGTCATACTCACTATTGGGAACACTAAATTTCGTTCGGCGTTTCCCAAAAGCCTCGTCATTATCCTGGAACGTGATGACAATGTTTGAAGTTGCGCGCAACCATTTTTCATCCGTGTCAATCCACGACGGAAATACGGCCGGACGCGCCCATTTGCTCAGCTCACGAAATGAGGCGGACTGCTCGAGATTACCAGTTTGAGCCACGCCTCGCGCGATAACTTTATCGAGCTTTGCACCACGAGCCGAATCTTGTTTGTGGATCGCTGTATTGGCAGCGAGTTCACGTTTAAACGCATCATCGCCGAAACCTTCATTGTCTCTACCCATCATATAGTCGGCGTTTACATCTGCGTCGTCATAAAGCACAACGGGAAGCTTCTCCACCGAGTTTGCCATATTATGGTGCCCGGCACTGCCGACCTTTCCAAGAACCTGGTCGGTGATGTCAGGAAGCCCCTTGCGAAGCATACCAACCGGGGGCGGATAGCTCGTCGCCATCGTCGCAGCATTACGTTGTGCACGCACCACGGCTTCGGTCCATCCCCACCAGGGAGTCAGGTTCATGAGATAATATTGATAATTATCTAACGCCAAAAGATCCTTGTTGTAGTATTTATCGACATTCTCACTGAAACGCTTGCGGTCATTCTGACTTTCCTGGCGCCATTGATCCACTTCGGCCTGAAGCTCCGAACACGGAATCTCAGTCGGCTCGCCGGAACCACAGTCTCCCCAATATTCATCCATCAACCATTCTTCGTAGGCGGTGAACATGCCGTTGTATAAGGCATGGATACCCACCACACTGCGTTTTGCGATATTGGTATAAGCCAGCATGTTCATGGACCGGGCCTTCACCGCAGCCTGGCTATAAGCAGCCATATCTGCGCTGGCCTGCACTTCGAACTTGGTTCGAGTCACCTGTCCGGCATCCATTACAGTCCAGGTCATCAGCATCAAAATCAAGATGCCGGCAAGACTGAATAGTAAGATCGCGCCGCCCTCGTCGTGATGAAAACCACGAATCCTGCTGACTACAAAACCAGCTTCGGTTCCCACTGACCGGCCGGATTTTCTATCTTCACTGCCGTGGTTTGTTTTCATTGGATTCCAGCTGTTTACGAAGGGTAAACTCTCGTGTTATCTCCGAATATCGCCCAGTTCGCGGACCGACTGTTCCCTGCTCGCCGAAAATTTTTGATACGAAAGGAAATGCGCACAACTGCTTGTACTTAATCCGCGCACCGACCTGATCACCACTGTTTACTAGCTCAACACTGGTCGCAAGATAGGCAAACGTGAACTTCCGCGCTGTTCGTTTCATAAACGAACTGCCATCAAGTGCAATGTCAAATGCGCGGTCTGCCTGCGCATCGCGGTCGACCTTACCCAGATCTATCGCACGCATCATTCCCT
>JBEBSM010000009.1:0-24680 GCA_040394315.1 Lujinxingia vulgaris | reverse complement strand
ATCCGACACAATTTCCCAGACTTTGTCGGGTGGAGCGTCGACAACACCTTTCACAACGACCTTTGGCATTTCGCTGTTTTTTACATCGACAACGCTCACGCTAATTTCCCCTTTGCTTAGCGCATCATTGGATTGTGCCGAGGCACTGGCCGGAATCGTCGCAGCCACCAGACCGGTGAGGGCAAGAAACAAAAAACGTGTAAAAGCGGGTGAAGAAATCGGGGAATCTTTTGACACGAACATTCGAATCCTCAGGATGATGAAGAGCGGTTGTAAAATTGATCAGCGGTGAAGAGTATACGCAAATTTCTAAGCGAATACCACTCACGCACTCAATCACGGTTCATGAGGCTTTGACGCAGGTTGTTTAGAAAAATTCTCATCGATTTTAGCGGGCACTGTCATTGCTGATTAATGGGTTGCTTGTTATAACGGCCCACCGCTTTGGGCGGAAGAAATTTCTTTAGAAATCAACTTTATGTTGCTTTAACTGTGCAAGACACTCATGAAAAATAATACATTTCAGGATATCATCCTGACATTGCAGGCGTTTTGGGCCGATCATGGCTGTGTGATTCAGCAGCCCTGGGACGTAGAAAAAGGTGCAGGAACTTATAACGCAGCGACATTTCTGCGCGCACTGGGTCCGGAGCCATGGAATGTTGCTTACGCCGAGCCGTGCCGCCGTCCGACGGATGGTCGATATGGCGAAAATCCTAATCGTCTGGGTTCGTATTTTCAGTTTCAGGTGTTGTTGAAACCCAGCCCGGATAACGTTCTCGATCTGTATTGGGACAGCCTTCGTGCGATCGGAATCGACTCACTCAAGCACGATCTTCGGCTGGTGGAAGACGACTGGGAACAGCCAACGCTGGGCGCCTGGGGGCTTGGTTGGGAAGTATGGATCGATGGAATGGAAGCGTCGCAGTTCACGTATTTTCAGCAGGTCGGCGGCATTGAGCTTGATCCGATTCCAGCGGAAATTACCTACGGACTGGAGCGGATTGCGATGTTTTTGCAGGGCGTCGACAATGTTTATGACCTTGTCTGGGCTCCGGGGATTACGTACGGCCAAATCCGTCACACGGAAGAAGTGGAATTCAGCACCTTTAACTTCGAGGAAGCGGACGTTGAGCTACATTTTCGCTGGTTTGACGAATTTGAAGCGCAGGCACTCCGACTGATGGATAAAGGTCTGGTGTTGCCGGGCTACGATTATATTATGAAAGCCAGCCACACCTTCAATGTGCTGGATGCGCGGGGAGCGATAAGCGTTACCGAGCGCCAGAAATACATTGGCCGAATCCGTGCGCTGGCCCGTGGTATCGCGAAGCGTCATCTGCAAAAGCGCGAAGAGCTTGGGTTTCCTATGTTGAAACCAGCTGACGTCGTTTCCGAACACTGATTTTCGAGTCTATTAGCGAGATTGTATATTATGGAACTCATCTTCGAAATTGGTTGCGAAGAGCTGCCAGCGGGCTTTATCGAACCTGCAATGGCACATTTGCGCGAATATTTTATTGAGCAATGCGCAGCGCAGCGAATTGGTGTTCAAGACATCCAGGTTTTTGCTACTCCGCGACGACTTGCCCTCCTGGTTCGTGGCCTGGCCGAGCGTCAGGAAGATCTGGAAGAAGTTCGCACGGGACCGCCCGAGAAAGCGGCGTTTCGTGACGGCGTACCAACCAAGGCTGCCGAAGGATTTGCGCGCGGCCAGGGCGTAGAACTAAGCGATTTGTTTGTTCAAGAAACAGACAAAGGGCCGTATGTTGCCGCTCGCGTTTTTCAAAAAGGCTGTGATGTCAAAGAATTGCTGCCGGCGATTTTGAACGCCGTCATGACAAGCTTTCATTTTCCAAAGTCGATGCGCTGGGCGAATTACCGCGAGCAGTTCGCTCGGCCGGTACGCTGGATTTTGGCGGTCGTCGACGGCGAGCTTGTTCCAGTAAGTTTTGCGGGCGTGGATAGTGGTCTGACGACGCGTGGACATCGTTTTGCAGCACCCGATGAATTTACCGTTCATACGCTTAGCGATTATCTCGATGGTCTCAAAAATGCGCACGTCGTCCTGAGTACGGATGAACGTCGTCAAACCGTTTTGAATGCACTGATTAAAATCGGCGAAGAAGTCGGTGGACGGGTCATCGACGATCCAAAGCTTGTTGAAGAAGTTATCTATCTTGTAGAAAAGCCTCATGCATTATTTTTGAGCTTTAACGAGAAATATCTCGAGATGCCGCATGAGGTTTTGATTTCGTCGATGCGCTCCCATCAGCGATATTTTGCAATTGCCGGGCCTGACGGTGGTTTGCTTCCGTATTGTGCGGTGATTTACAACACGCCCGTGCGTGATCCGGAAGTCGTTGCCAGGGGTAACCTGCGCGTGCTCAAGGCGCGGCTCGATGATGCTGTCTTTTTCTGGGAAAAAGATCTTGCTACGTCCCTCGATGCTCGGGTTGCAGAACTCGATAAGGTGGTCTGGCTCGCAAAAATCGGCAGTATGAAGGCGCGTTCTGAACGAATTGCAGAACTGGCAAAGCGCATTGCGACAACCGTTGGATTGAGTAACGACGATGCCCAGTCGGCTCATCGAGCGGGCTATCTCAGCAAGGCAGATCTTGTCAGCAATATGGTCAATGAGTTTACCGACCTTCAAGGCGTGATGGGACGTGCGTACGCCAGAAAAGCCGGCGAACCTGAAGCGGTAGCGTCGGCAATTTATGAGCAGTATTTGCCACGTGGCGCGGATGATGCGTTGCCAGAATCCGACATCGGTGCGGCCGTTGCTCTTGCCGAGCGACTCGACGCACTGGTCGGCTGTTTTGGAATTGGTCTGATCCCCACGAGTACGGCAGATCCGTATGCGCTTCGACGCGCGGCGCTTGGCGTTTTGCGGATCATGCAGGTGCGCGGCTACGAAATTCGTCTTTCAAAACTCGTTGAGCTAAGTCTCGATGTTTACAATACGGAAGCGCCCGGTGTGCTTGAAAAAGCTGCGGATCAACTAGAAACAGAGCTGCTCGCGTTTATGGCGACGCGACTAAAATATCAGCTCAGTAGCGATGCCCCGACGGATGTTGTGGATGCCGTGTTGGCTGCCGGATTTGACGAAGTTTTGAGTGTCCAGGGCCGTGTAAAAGCACTCGCCAGCTTGCGACAAGAACCCGATTTTGAGCCACTCGCGGCCGGATTCAAGCGCGTCGTTAACATTCTAAAAAAGCAGGCTGTAGATTTTGACAGTTTTGCGATTGTTGCGGAAAAACTTGTCGAGGAACCTGAGCAGGCATTGTTCGAAGCGTACAAATCCGCCGAAGTCCAGGTTGCGAGCGCGCTTGCGGCACGTGACTGGTCGGCAGCTTGCGCAGCTTTGATCGCGCTGAAGGTCCCGGTCGATCACTTCTTTGATCACGTCATGGTCATGGTGGATGACGAGGCTGTTCGAAACAACCGACTGGCTCTGTTAAGCGGTTTGCGTTCGTTGTTTATGCAAGTCGCAGATATTTCTGTAATTGGCTAAAAATAACGATAAGTTCGGTCAAAAATAGCCATCTCGGCTGGCTGTTTTTGCGATAATGAGTACGGAATTAACAAAAAGCGGCACCTTTTCGGTGGCGCTTTTTGTTTTTTACATCAGTTTGCTCGAAATCTTCGGGTGAAGTGTCTAGAAGTGTCCGCGAGGGAAGTACGGTGAGCTGGCAGAATCCGAAAATTGATGCATCTTCATTTTGTATTGAAGAATCCGATCAACGAAAGCTGGAAGCAGGCAGGGCTAGACGACGGCGGCCTTGCGAAACTACCTGCAACGGTGCTAATGCGTAGCGATTAGCGCGAACCGCTTGCCGGTGGCCGAAAATCGAGCCTGCATCTATGTAAAACGGAAGAAAGCGAAATATGAAATCCTGGGTAATTATCGTAATAATACTCGGGCTATTGACTAGCCTCGGGTGCGCAGATCAGTACAAAGGTGTGTCCGCAGAGCCTGATCAGATTAACTATCCGATCGGGCTTACGTTGCATCCTAACGGACGCTATTTGTACGCAGTCAATAGTAATTTTGATATGAAGTACCGCGAGGAAGATGGCGGTACAGTGGCGGTGATTGATACGGAAACACTGGAAATTTTGCCCGGTGTTTCGCCTTTCATTCCGTCATTCGGTGGATATATCAAACTGAATCAGGCTGGAACGCGCGCGTACGTCACGACCCGGCAGGCCAATGAGCTGGTGGTACTGGATGTTGCGCCCGATGGTCGAGGGCTTTCGTGCAAATCTGAGGACGGCACCACGAGCCTTGAGCCGACGGATTGTCGCCTGAAGCGCGTGCCGAACAAACCAGGCGGTTCTGTGTTGTCGGTCGATCCATTCGGACTGGATGTTGCGACCATCACGAGAACAGATGCTGCCGGTCAGCAAACGGCGATTGATCTGGTGAGCATCAGCCATTTGCGCGGTTCCCAGGTTACGACGATCGGATTACAGGAAAATGGCGCGTTGAGTGATGCATCCATGCGAAGCGCATCGCTGATCGATGGTGGCAATCAGATCGCGGTTCGACCAGGATCTCTGGACTTTTATGTTGCAGGACGTTCGACAAACCAGGTCGTGTTTTTTCAACCATATGTGAATGCAGCAGGGCAGGTTGAGGCCATTGTACGTCGTGGCGCTTTCGCGCTGAATAATCTGATTGCGACCGTGGATACACGTGGACTTGCGTTTAATCGGGCCGGCGATCGGATGTATGCAGCGGCGCGTCGTCCCAATATTTTGTACATAATCGGGATCGATAAGACGACGTTGCGCCATGAAGTAATCTCCAGCGTGTCGCTCAGCGGACGGCCTTCGGATGTGGTTGTTCACGAAGGCGCTGATGGTCGCGAACTTGTGTATGCGACGAGTTATGATGACGGTGCGATCGAAGTTATCGATCCGGTGGCCGGCGTTTTGCTCGATACGATTCAGGTTGGAGAGAGCCCCTATCAATTTGTGATTGATCAGAGTGCTGATCGATGCCGATTTGCAGGTGACACTTGCCGCGGTTATATCTCGTTGTTTCACGACGCGGGCAAGACCGGTCAAACCTGTGAAGACAAGGGCGAGAATGGCTGCGGCGCGGTTGCTGTGATCGATCTCGATCCGGCTAGTCCGACCTATCATCAAGTAATTGCTAAGATTCGTTGAAAAAATGTTGAATAATCCGCCGTTGCTGCGGAGCTGTGTTTTCCAGAGGTCGATTCCATGACGCGCACGATGTTCCAAAAAAAACGCAGAACGTTCAAAGCGCTGCTAGTCGTAACATTGCTCACAGGCTTTGCCGTATCCGGTTGCACGGAGCCGGACGCGATTTTTCCAGCAAGTTTAAGTGCGCCCAGAGCGGTTGCGGTGGCACGCGGTCAGGTATGTGTGCCGCCGGTTGATACGAAGCTTGGCACGATTGGAAATGGTCCGCTGGTTGCATGCAGCGCGGAGCAGACTGGCGCGATTGGCTTGATCGTCAACGAACAGACCAACGACGTTGCTGTTGCAAACCTGGGCAGTCGTAGTCCGCAATTGATCGATCTGGAGTCTACCACTCCCGGCATCTCTCATATCCAGGTGGGCAAGCATCCGGTGGATATCGCGGTTGGTCGCGACGGCACGGTTGCGTACGTCGTCAATCAACTCGATCGATCGTTGTCGCCTATCAATCTGTGGTTATTGCGTTCCATGGACGCGGTAAAGTTACCCGGTATTCCGCGTAGCGTGGACATCGCGTCAGGCACTGCGGAAGGTTCTTCCGAACAGATCGTTGTAGCGCTCACCAACCCGTCGGCATTGTGGATTCAGGATGCGATTACGTGTGCCGAGCCAACGGGCGTTTCGGATCGACGCAGCGGAAAAGCGGAGCAAGGATGTGACAGTATCGCTGCCGTCCCACCAACGACGTTCGCCCTCCAAAATACAATAGCGAACGTGGCGCTCTCGCCGAACGGCGATATTGCGTATGTCGTTTATTCGGATTCGAACGAGTTATCGATGATCGCGCTGAACGCCGATGCGCTTGTCGATACGAGCTGTGGCGATGGCAAAACGGCGGCGCCGTGTGAATTGAAAAGAATCGCGCTCGCGGATGCGTCCGAGCCAGTCTGGGGATATTCGGCAGTTGAAAGCGATCCGTTGGGTAAATTCGTTTACGTGATCGATCGCGCGAACAGCCAGGTGTTGTTTGTGGACGCCGAAAATGGCGAACTCGTGGATGCCGCACTCGCTGTTGAACCGCCGGCGCTTCCGTTTACGCGATTGCGTGGTGCATCGGTTGGACGATCACCGATTTCGGTTGTCGGCGATGTTTCGCGCAATGTGATCTTCGACGCCGATGGCCGCGCGATTGTGCGTTATAGCTTTGGCGCGTTTGTCGCATCCGACAATGGTCAGATTACCTACGTCGAAGCGTATAATGCCGAATGTAGTTTTGAAACCGGTGGTAAATTGCTTACATCGGCCGAGTTTTATGGAAATCCGAGCTTAAGAAAACAGTCCGTTGAGCAAAACTGCCTGACGGCCCCGGAATTTCCGTTGCTTACGCCGGGCGACACGGCTTCCGACGCTCTGGAACATCGGGTGTTTGAGAACAACGGCGTTCGACTGGTGATCAATCCGACTTTTGCTCCACGGGATGCTCGTAGTTTGATTGGCAGGGTCGTTCCACGCGGAACCTGTTCATTGCCTGAAGCGTTGATTGAAACAGCGCGCGAAAAGATCGGCGGTCAATCGCTTAGCTGTGGCGCACCGGTTTTGCCACAGCCAACAAGTTTGGCTGTTGGAACGCCAAATCCGATAGATTTTGGTGAAGCTCCCCGCGCTTCATTGCTCGAGCTGAAGTCAGTCCGGTTGACGGCTGAGAATGGCTCGCTTGAAACGGAAGTCCTTTCGACACCGTATGATTATCGTTTGCGCGATGAATCATGGACGGTGACGTACGAAGGCGTTTTGCCGGCTACGGCTCAAATCGATCGTGGCGTTGTCGATCGAGATGTTGACGGACTGTTTCAGGGTGGCGGCATCGATCTGTGTGCTTCAGGTGTGCAGGTTGGAGATCGGTTGACGATCGTTGACCGACCGGCAATTGATGGAAAAGTTCCTGAAAACTGCGAAGCATTCAGTAGTCCAAACCCGGATCAGCTTGATTTTTTGACCTATGAAATCGTCGACATTACGGCGTCTACGATGCAGCTTGCGGTGATCGCTGACGCGGCATCTCTGGGGTTTGTCGAGACGCTTCCGTCGCGAAACTGTGCAGCGTTCAATCGTGGACTGCGCTACACTGTTCGGCCTGTTGATGAATGGATCGTTGTCGGCGAGCGAAGTGGCCTGGTTTCTAGCTTTGAGAATGTGGGCGGACAGTGCGTTGCGCGTGAGGGAAGTGAGTTTGGTCGCACGAATGCACGCGTCAAGACTGGAGAGCAGTATGTCGGACCGTACCTTGCGTTTCGACTTTATGAAGGTGAGGTCGAGCCGGTTCGCGATATGAGCTACAGCTTTCAGGTAGAGCGAAACTTTGCGACCGAGCGTTATGAATCTGGCAGCCCCAATCCAGTTCAAACCTTGCTCGTGCGTAACCTCGGAGTCGGCGACTTTTTGATCACCACCGATCCGACCGCAAACTTCGTATATTTGAAAAACCTGATGAAGCCGTTCGAAGATCCGAGAATTCTTCGTTAAAACCGGTTACTTAGGAAGCGCTTCCGCACTTTCCACACGTTTGGGGGCAAGCGTGGAACTTGGATCTTGCGGAGCGTTTTTGAGCTGGTTAACGGATGCGCGGGCGGTCATGCGGACTTGCATATCCGGATCTTCAACAGCCATCTTTTCCAGGATTCCGAGCGCAGCCGTTACGTTCAAGTCCCCAAGGTTTGCGGCGGCCACCAGACGCACCTGAGGATGTTTGTCGGCAAGGGCAACGACGGTTGCCTCGGTTGCGCGGTCGTCAGTGATAAGTCCAAAGTTTTCAACGATTTGCAGACGTTCGGCATCCGGCGTTTCGGGCGTTTCGAGCGCTTTGGCCATCGCATAAATACGTTGTTCGTATTTTAGAAATGCTGCGGCAGCATCGTCGTTTCGTCCGGCCTGCAGAAACAAATTGCCAAGTTCGGCGTGAACAAACACAAAATCTGGCTGAAGTTCGAGCGTTTTTTCAAACGCGCGCATGGCGGCCGTTGATTCGCCGACCGTTGCATACGCGCGCGCGACCACGAGTTGGACTTCGGCGACGTTCGGGACATCTTCAACAAGTGATTTATAAAGACTGAGGGCTTCGTCTTTGCGATCACTTTCGGTGTAAATCTGGCCAAGCGCGAGCATCGCAGTAACGGTCGGGCCGGAGATCGGTTCACTGTTGGCGAGGTGTCGAAAAAATCCCTCGGCCGTTTCGTAGTCGTTTGTCAAAAATGCGGTTTTGGCCTGGATCAACATCGTTTGTTGTTCCGGGGTTCCTTCTCCGAGCCCGTCGGAGATCGGATCGGCCGCGTTTGCATTGCCGTTGGCAGTCTTTTCCTCGCCGGCAGTCTTCGAATCCTCAAAATGCGGAGTATCTTTGGGGCGATCTGGGTTTTGGCCGGCAACGGTCGCAGGTGGGGCAGCAGACTTCGTGTCGTCTTTACAGGCCGCAACAAAAACGAGAAGTACTGCGAGGATGAGAACGCGGAATTTCATGGGTGAGGTATCCGGATGAAGAAGGTTGTGCCGGTTGTCGGGCTCGATTCAAACGAAATAGATCCGTGGTGATCATGAACGATTTTTTGGACCACGGCCAATCCCAGGCCGGTGCCGCCTGCTTTTCCGTGGGTTACGAAAGAATCAAAGATGCTTGCATGCAGCGCGGGATCGATACCTGTGCCGGTATCGGCGAAGGTTAAAACAAGGGTTTTGTTGTCGGGATCTGTTGTCGAATCGATCGATGCACCGATCGTAAATTTTCCACCTTCTGGCATGGCGTCGGCAGCGTTTCGGCCAAGGTTTAAGACCGCGCGCATGATTTTGCTTTCATCGATCCGGATTTCGCCGCGATATTGCAAATCGAGAACGACTTCGACATGCCGGGCAGCGAGTTCTGCCGTGAGAAGTTCGCGGACCTTGTCCATGAATTGAGGAATGAGAACGTTGCGCAACAAAATATTGGTATCGCCACGCGCAAACATCAGTAATTCATGGGTGAGTTCGTTGATCTGCGCGAATTGTTTCATACCAATTTCGGCATATTCTTCGCGTAGTTTCTGATCGTCGGTTTCGGCCATGAGCTGCATGTAGCCGGAAATCACGGTAAACGGTGTTTTGTAATCATGTAAAACGCCGGAGATCATTTGCCCGATGCTGGCCAGTCGGTTTTCTTTCTCTTCGGCTTCACGGCGACGACGAGCGACCACGGCCGATGCGATCTGTGAGGCAATAATCGTGAGGACTTTTACATCGTCATCGGTAAACCCGGGGATGCTGTCGTCCTCTTTCGAGAGCATGAGATTGAAAACTTCGAGTGCTCCGATGCAGATATCGTTATCAAAGAGTGGAACTGCGATCATGTTCGAGATCGCCGTGCCTTTGGCGCCGCGCGTGGGCCCGGGCACAAGCCTACAGTCGCCATGACGACACAGGTACGGCTCGGTGGTCTGGATGACCTGCTCGGCTATCGTGTCGCCCGGCGTGAGCAAACGCGTATAGAAAAGCATCGGGCTGCTGTTCTGGATATACATGCGTCGCTGATCGCCCTCGATTAAGGTGAGCGCCGACGATTGACCGTTGATCAGTTTGAGTGCTTTTCGGGTAACGGATCGGATCAGGCTATCGAGATCGTGAGAATGATTGAGTTCGCGCTGGATGCGATAAAGCAGATCGAGTTCGGCGATCTTTTGCTCAAGCTTTTCTTTGATATCGAGCAATTCTACGTCCGCAGTCTTCAGATTTTGCTGAGCGATTCGCTTGGTAGCTTTGAGGATATAGGGGTGTAGCGTGCTCTCGCTCATTTTATTGTCTGGGAAAAGAAGGTGATTATTCCGTACCTGCGGCTAAAAGCGTAGCACATCCGGAATCACGCGAGAAGTCAGCCAGTGGGGAGCATCAAGAAACGAAAAACGCCCACAGCATCAGCAACAGCTTTTGCGGTGGGCACTTAAAATCGTTTTGCGACGCATTGTAAGGATACAAAGCGTTGCAAAGTGATTTATTTGATCTGAGGCACAATCGAGCGCTCAAATCTTACTTGATCACGTCTTTCAGATTCAGACCTTCGTCTTTCAGATACTGAAGCAGACCTTTTTTGGTGACGGTGCGCAGCGCGCGCGTCGAAAGGCGAACGCGAACCCAGCGATCTTCTTCAGGAAGATAAATGCGCTTGCTCTGCAGGTTCGGCAGTTGACGCATTTTGGTGTGGTTATTTGCGTGCGAAACGCGGTTACCGACGAGCGGCTTTTTACCGGACAATGTGCATACACGTGCCATATCTGTGCTCCTGTTGCTGTATCGAAATAACGAACCGTCGCAGAAAACAAACCTGCGAGAAATAACCGGATCTGGGGGTTAATTGAATGCTTTTTCTCATCCTTGCGCCAATCAAATTGGTTACGCAGATGATATTCTTTTCAGACAACGCTGATAGCTCCACACGCAGCCTATAAAGCAGCGCATTTAGGAGACGGAACACTGCCAGCGTAACCGGAATATGTCAAGTAGTTCGGCTGGGTTTGCAACAGACTTGCGCTCGAAGCGAGGAAACGCGTGGCGTCGGGTGATTTTCGCCTGAAAACGGCATTGTATCTTCTTGAATCGCCAGAAAACGTCTTGTAGGTTGGCGGGATGAAGCGATCAAAGATTTGATCAAATTAACTCGTGCTATCCGCGGAATTCGGGTATGTATGATAAGCGTAAGTTTTGGGAATCAATCTATCAGCACGCGCTTGGAGGAGTTTGTGAGCGACGGAAAACTGTCATCGCAAGGCACGCCGACCGAATCAGGACAAGAGGAGAACGAAACTCCCAAGGGCTTTCGACTCGGAGGAGGCCGTTTTCGCGCGACCGCATCGAACGATTCCGATCTATCGGCGTTCGTACCGGAAGACGATGAAGCGGTTGCGCTCGTTGCGAAGCGCTTTCGTTCGGCTGCTGCTGCCAGGCCGCAATCCATGGGCGAAAGCCTGGATCAACAGCTTGGCGAGCAAAAAAGTGTGGATGTCAGCAACCTGGAAGGGTTTATTCTCGATGCATTTGAGGACAAGGCAGCGTCATCCACCTCGGAATTACCACTTCTAGAGATCGAACCGCTGTCGATTGCCGAGGAGAGCATCGCTCCGGTCGCGCAGCGTCCGGCGAAAAATACTTTGTCAGGAGCAGGATCGGTTGTTAGCGACAAGTCCGCTCACGTTTGTCCGTCTTGCCATGGAGAAAACCCTGCCGGCATGCGCTTTTGCGTGCAGTGCGGTGGTGCACTTGCAAATGTTGGTGCAAAAATTGCCGTGCAGGGCTTGCAGCAACTGTCGTCGATCGAAGTGGTTCCGCGCGAGCCACCTCCGGCTTCAAGCGCCTCTCGCCAGAAAAATCCATGGCCTGTTCAGCTGGTTTCAATCAATGAAGACGGGACCGATGGCAATGTGATTGCACTATCCTTTCTGGAAACTACGGTTGGGCGAGATGGCGACAAACGTTTTCCGACGGACGCGTTTTTGAGTCCGCGCCATGCTCGATTGCATATCGATCAGGGAAAGCTGCTGATCGAAGATCTCTATAGTTTGAACGGAACTTTTCTAAAGCTTCGGAAAGAAACCAAGCTTACGCCGGGCGACACGATCTTGATGGGGCGGCAGGTTCTGCGTTTTGAGCGTTTTGAGCAGGCGATCACTCCAAAAACAAGATCGGCCGACGGCACGCGTTATATGGGAAGTCCGGCGCCTGGTGGAAGCTTTAAGGTTTTACAGATCGGTATCGGCGGCGTGATTCAAAACGTCTTTTGTTTGCCGGAGCAGGGCGCGGTTTTAGGGCGAGAGAAGGGAGACATAATTTTTCAACAAGATAAATTTATGTCGAGTCGCCACGCACAAATTTACACGGCCGACGATGGACAGTGCTACCTGGTAGATCTGAACTCCTCCAACGGCACCTGGATCAAACTCTGGGAGAAGACGCCGCTGGAACATAAGGATTATATTTTTATGGGGCAGCAGCTTTTCCGTGTTCATATCGATAAAAATAAGCGTTAAGAACGGTGAGTTTTGATGACCGTGGGTTGACATCCGAGAGGTCACGTGTCATGAACTTGCCGGTCGTTAAATGGATGCATGTCTTTGGAACTGTTCCTTTTTTTCGATATATAGCGCGTTGTTTATAGTGTTGATTGAATCGATTTTTTATCCAGATGTATTGAAGAGAGTTGCATGACAAAGTCCGAGCTTATCGAGGCGGTTTCGAGCAAAATCGATGTGCCTAAAAATCGTGCTGAAGACATTGTTAACGCAGTGTTTGACGCGATGACGGATGCGCTGCTTGAAGATCGCCGCATCGAAGTACGTGGTTTCGGGAGTTTTTCAATCCGTAAGTATCGCGCTCGCAAGGGGCGCAATCCTCGTACGGGTACCGAAGTGCAGGTAGACAAGAAAAAGTCCGTGCACTTCAAGGTAGGAAAAGAACTTCGTGACCGCGTTGACACACTCAACACCTGATCGAATAGAGGGTGTAAGAGAGCATTAAAAAAACCGCTCGATTCTTCTGAAAAGTAGAATCGAGCGGTTTTTTGTATTCAGTACGACTTATTATCTAACAATTTCGCGTTTATTCGACGTCGAGAAATTTGTGAATCTGCAGTCCCAGTCGGATCTCAAGTTTGTCTTCCAAGATCCAATTGGCTAGCTGGTGGGACGACATTTCGCCGTGAACGGGCGAGAAAATGACGCGGCAACGATCTAAAACGCCGTGTTCGCGAATCGTCGATAGTGCCCAGTCATAATCGATGCGATCGGCAATTACGATTTTGACTTCGTCGCTCGGTTTTAAGAGCGCGATGTTCTCAAAACGGTTTTTGGTGACCTCACCGCTGCCGGGTGCTTTGAGATCCATGATGACGCCGACGCGTGGATCGATCGGTGCGATGTCCATCGAACCCGAAGTTTCGATGATGACGTTGAAGCCCAGATCGAGCAGCTTTGTCATCAAATCATGAACGGCCGGCTGTAAAAGTGGCTCACCGCCGGTGATTTCGACGAGTTTACCGCCGATTTTGGTGACGCGGTCGATGATCTCATCGATTTCAACTTTGTCACCGCCATTAAAAGAATAAGTTGTATCGCACCAGGTGCAGCGCAGATTGCAGCGCGACAGTCGTACAAAGGTGCAGGGCATACCGGCATAGCTGGATTCGCCTTGAATACTGTAGAAAATTTCGGTCAATCGCAGCCAGGTACGGCGCTCGCGCATGGGCGCATCAGGCGTACTGGCGCGGGCCGCTTCGACTTCGGCGGGTGTGCTTTTCATAAATGATCTCGTGAAGATAAACAGATGTGCCGGGCGGCTGTTCGCTAAAACTCAGCCGCCCGTGGGGCCTGTAAGGCCGGAGCGTTTTAGAGAACGCAAAGCCCCATATCACAGTGTCGACCGCTGGGGCAGTCGGAATTGTTGTTGCAGCTTGGTGGCATCAAGCAGCGATTCTGGTGACATTCTTGCTGTCCGTTGCAATCGCTGCTTGCCTGGCATTCGATGCCGCCCTGACAGACCATGCCGATGCACAGTTTTCCGGGATCACATTCGGCGTTGATACGGCAGGCGGTGGGCGGATCTTGCGGTTCGCACGATCCCCAGTTGCAGACTTCGTTGGCCGGACATTCTGAATCCACGGCACAGTCTGGTCGCGGAATACAGGCGTTATTATAGCAGAATTTCTCTGGGCTGCAGTGATTGTCGTTCTGACATGAAGTGCGTGGAACGCATGAGCCGCTGGTGCATTGTTGGGTGGCCGGGCATTCGGAGTTGTTTGTGCACTCGGGTGGGCGGGGAACACACTGGTTGTTGACGCAATGTTCCGTGACCGATGCGCACTGCGAGTCGTTGGCGCAATAGCCCTGCGGCGTTGCGCACTGACCGTTTACGCATACTTGAACGCCCGGGCAATGTCCGTCGTTGGAGCAATCCGGCACGGCCTTGCATTGGTAGTTTACGCAACGTTGCGTGCCGGGGCAGTCCGCATCATAGGAGCATGGCGGTTTTGGAATACACAGGCCAAATTCGCAGATACGATTGGGCGGGCAGCCGCTATCATTTTGACACTGCGGCGGAGGAAGTGGCAGACAAATTCCGGCGATACACTGCATGCCAAATGAACATTGTGCATTCGAACTGCATCCGCTCGGATCTTTACAGGTGTTGTCGATACATTTCAGGTTCGGCAGCAGACAATCGCTATCAACGGCACAGACAAAAGGTGGCAGGCAGCGTCCACCGGCGCACGTCCACGAAGGCGGGCACGGTGCGTTGTTGCCACAAGTTCCAGGTACGCAAACGCCCATGTCGCAGCGCTGGTTTCCTGCACACTGATGATCTCCCTGGCACTGGTTTTGCGCCTGGCAGAAATTGCCATTGCAGATCGAGCCAGTCGGGCACTCGCTATCGATCGTGCACTCGCGGTGATCGACGCAATGATCTTCGATACACAAAAATCCGTCCGCACAATCCAGTGAGGATGAGCATTCTGCCGGCAATTTGCACTGTTTGCTGACCGGATCACAGACCTGTCCGGCCGCGCAATCGCTATCTCGCACACATCCCGGCTGTGGATCTGTAACGCAAACGTTATTCTGACACGATTCACCAGCCAGACAATCGTTGTTGGTTGTACATTCGTTGGTTACTTCACAGCGATAATCCAAACAGATTTCACCGGCACGACACTCACTGTCATTGCGACAATCGCCAACAAAATAACAGGTTCCGCCCAGGCAAATTTCGGCCTCGCCGCACTGTGCATCGGATTGACATACCTGCGGCACGACACATTGTCCGGCCTGGCATTGCTGATTATTCGGACAATCACTGTTCTGTGTGCAAATCGGACCAGGTCCGGATGGCATGCACACGCCGTTTGTACAAATCTGGCCCGGTGCACAATCCAAACTGTCAAAACACTGCGGAGTTTCTGCCACGCACGTGCCAGCCACGCATTGTTCATGCGCAGCACACTCACTGTCGTTCTGACACTGGGGCGGAACGTCGTGCGGAACACACTGCGTATTCACGCAATATTTGTCGGCATCACAATCGGTATCGCTCAGACACTGTCCGTCAAAAACACAGAAGTTGTTCTGGCAGCTATAGTTGTTCGGACATTCTGCATTCGTCTGGCATTCGCCCTGTGTTGGCACGCATGCGCCATCGACACATGTTTCACCGTCGTCGCAAGGATTGGCATCGCTGCAAACGGGCAGAGGTTCCATAACGCAGACGTCGTCTACACACTCAAAACCGTCCTCACATTCCGTGGAGTCCGAGCAACCCACGGGCGGTTCCTCAACACAAACTTCGGCTTCGCACACAAAGCCGTCCGGGCATTCTTCTGTATCGGCACATTCCTGCGGCTCAACCGGAACGACACATGCATTGTCAATACATTCAGCGCCAGCTTCGGTGCAGTGCGCATTTTCTTTGCATTCAGTCAGTTCACAAACGCCACCGCTGCAAATCGGAACGCCTGTCGCATCAGCAGCAAATACATCGTCACAATCGGAATCGATCGTACATTCCGGAGCGCTGTCCTCGCATTTTCCAAGAACACATTCCTGCCAGAACGCACATTGAGAATTGTTCTGGCATTCGGAAACAACACCGCATTGGCCATCGAGACAAACAGTCCCTTCCGGGCAAACCTGCGTCGTGGAGCAATCAACAGGTTCTTCGCACATACCGGCGATACAAATTGCTTCGCCAGCACATTCCGAATCTGCGTTGCAACGATCTGCCAGCGTGGTACGTCCGCAACCTGCCAGAATTACGGCAAATGCCGACAGGCAAATCCACCAACCAAGTCGATAAAATAACGATTGAGACATTCGATAAACCTTTGAGAAATACAGCGTAACTTCAATATTAATAATGCCGAAGCAGAATAGCACAGCCACCATTAACCATCAAATAACTTTGCCTTTCCATGCAGCCTTCCAAGGCGCGGATTTTGAGTGCATTGCGTCGTTTGCGCCAACGCACAAGTTGCACGCTGAGATTCAATGTATTATGGATCAAAACCGAATGTGATCTTCGTTTCGTTGAGGTTTTCATCCGTCTCGTCAATTGCGTAGCAATCAAACGTTTGGAACCTTATTTTTTGCAAATTAAAACAATAGAAATGATGCTCAAAATTTTGAGCGCCACTGTTTAAAAATAGGTAAGTCATGACAAAAGAAATTTTGCAGGGAATCGGATTTGGTCTGATTATTATTGTTTGTGTGGCATCGATCGGATCGTTTATCGGCTTTCAATTGTCGCACGCACCGGCACCAGCCGCCGAACAGGCCGCTCCTGCGCAATAATAAGTGGTACCGAGGGCAACCAGCCGTCGTCAAAAAAAAGCGCGTGTCCAAGGACACGCGCTTTTTTGCGTAATGGCTGACCGGATTACCTTGATTATACGGCGAGTCCTTCAGATAGAATATCGATCGCACCCGATAACAAAACATTGAGATCGATTTCGTAACCAACCGCAAAGGTTGCCTGGATGCCATCCAGAAGCGCTTTGAGCATAATGGCCGCTGCATAGGGATCGACCGCTCGGATTTGTCCCTGGGCGATTCCAATTTCTATAATATGCGCAATACGATCGATATAACTCTGCTGCAATCCAAGAAGCATTTCCTGGATCGCGTCGTCACGCAGAGCCATTTCGCCGATAATTACCATGAAACGTGGCAATTCATTGTCGGCGGCAAACTGTTCCAAAAAGTGCTCGCCAAGCTGCATGAGCATGGCCATGACGTCGTCGCCGGACGCTTCGACGCTGTCGATAAACCGAACCGCAGCATCATATTCCTGTTGAACAAGACTACGAAATACCTCGCCTTTTGATGTAAAGTGGAAATACACTCCGCCTTTCGACAAGCCTGCTTCACGAGCAATTTCGTCCATCTTTGTGGCGAAGTAACCCTTGGCCAGAAAGCACTTGCGGGCAGCCGTCAAAATCTGATCACTGCGCTCCTCAGGGCTTGCATGTCGGGTCATAATTCTCTCAATATTTGTTTATCTGAATAAAAAAGCCGACCACAGAGTATTCATGCTTTGGGGAATTGAGCAATCCAACCGTTCAAAAACCGAATTTTGCGTCAAAATTTCACGATCGACATTGATTGCACTGATTTGTAGATTCAAATGCGGAATCTGTGTTACACTTCCCGTGTCTTCAAAGACGATTCCAAAATACGGTGATTTCCAGAGCAGCTCAAAACACATCGGTAAGTCGCGATGCGAGTATTTGCAGAGATGTGATGGATTGTGAAAATAAAGCAATTCCAGTGGCTTGTATTGTTATAAGGGCAGTCCTGTGAGGACTGAACGTAGGCGTTTTTGTGGCAGATAAAGCACGTGAGTGGACAAAATTTGGGAGGTACGCGCTTCTCGACAAAATCGGCAGCGGAGGAATGGCGGAAATATTTCGCGCCAAAACTTTCGGCGCAGCAGGTTTTGAGAAAGAATTTGCGATGAAATTGATCCTTCCCTCACTGGCAAATGATGTTGAGTTCGTTGAGATGTTTATCAACGAAGCAAAAATTGCTGTAAGTCTGTATCATACCAATATAGTTCAGGTTTTTGACCTGGGGGAAATGAATCAGCAGTATTATATTGCGATGGAGTATGTCTACGGCAAGGATTTGCTCGATGTACTGGCGCGGTGTGCGGAAATGGGTATCAAAATTCCATTGCATATCGTGCTCTTTATCGTGATGGAAATGCTTAAAGGACTGGATTTCGCGCATTTCGCCAAGGACATTTATGGCGAAGACTTGCATGTCATTCATCGCGACGTGAGTCCGTCGAATATCCTGATCAGTTATGTTGGTGACGTAAAAGTAGGCGATTTTGGGGTTGCGAAGGCTGCCATTCAGCGAAATCTCACGGAAAGTGGAACGCTCAAGGGTAAAGTCGGCTACATGAGCCCCGAACAGGTGATGGGTGAGAATGTCGATGCGCGCAGCGATATCTTTTCGGCCTGCATCGTGTTTTTTGAAGCATTAAGCATGAGCCGACTATTTGTCGGCGGCTCGGATCTCGACGTGATGTTGCGCGTGCGCGATGCGGATGTTGCGGAGAGCATCAAAAAAGCAGAACCCCTACCGGCCGCGCTCAGAGCGATCATCGAACGTGGCCTTACCCGGTATCCAGAGGAGCGTTATCAAACAGCCGGCGAGTTCTATCAGGCGTTGGTAGACTTTTGTTTTCGTTATGAAATTAAGGTTACCGGCACGGATCTATCGAACTTTATGCGTCGACTTTTCTCTGCAGAAATCGAGCGTGAAAAGAATATACGACGTACCGAACCGGGCAGCTCTGGCGTCGACAGCTCCCAGGAGTTCTACGTAACGCCCGAAATTGCTCCTTCCGATATGTTTTCTTCGGATCCACAGCTCATTGTAAATCCTGAAGCAAAGGCTGCCGCTTCGAAAGTCCTTAAACGCGTGATCGAGCCTGAGCGTCCAGCTCTTCAAGAGCCAGTGCTGGACGACACCGGACGATTCGAGCCCGATCCGGCAGCTATCGCTTCATCGGAGAATTTGGATTATCGCCTGCGCGATGCAAACGATACGATCTTTGGACCGATGAGTGAAAAGTCGCTGATCGAGCTTTTACGAGCAGGCATGACGAATGAGCCTTCGTTTGTTTCGTTTCTACACGGACCCTGGATTGATACACTGACGTGGGAAAAATTACGCGCTAGCGGTGAAACAGAAGCTGAATTCGTCGAAATCAAGCTCGATGAAATTTCGGCTGATGTGACTGCGCTCGAAATGAGTGACACCGAAGTTTACGGAGGCGTGCAGGCTGGCAATGCGCGACTGGCAAACAACACTTCGGGAAGCCTGCGCGAAACCTTCGAAGACTATCGAGCTTCAGTTGCGACGGAATCTGAACTGGGTGCGCTTGCTTCCGAAAAGTCAGAGTTCGATGGACTTGAACCTTATTCGCCGGTGGCCAATTTGGCGCCGAGTGTGGGCCCGTATGCGGAACGCGGACTTGGTGTTGAAACCATCCAGGAGCTAAAACGAGAATACGCGATCTATGAGGGTGATTTGCGTAATGTTTCGTTTGCGCGAATTCTCACGCGCGTGCATCAATCACGCGCGACGGGACGACTTTATATGTCGTTGGAAGGGATCGAAAAATCGATCTATTTCCGTCAGGGTGAGCCAATATTTGTACAATCGAATAAGAAAGAAGAGCTGCTGGGGCATTTCTTGCTCACGCGCAACCTGATTACGCCAACACAGCTAAGCGGCGCACTTGCACGCTTGAATGAATGGGGTGGACGTCTGGGCGACGCGCTGGTTGCGATCGGCGCGATTCCTGCTCACGAGGTTTTCCGCCATCTTTCCGAACAAATGAGCGAAAAATTACTCGATATTTTCTCGTGGGATAGTGGTTATTATGGCTACTATGAAAACCAGGAGCCGGATACGCAAGGCTATGCACTCGATCTGGATACCTACGAGATTATCGTCAGTGGCTGCCGAGACCGCATTAACCTGGAGCGCATTAAGCGCTTTTATGCAAACCGCATGCAAGTTGCCATGTATTTGCGTCAGCCGCCGATCTTAAATATTGATCGTCTACGGCTGCGCGCGCGCGAACTTCGCATTTTCACGCAGTTTTCATCCGGTGATAGCCTGAAAACCCTGGTGGCCCGCTTTCCTGCAGAACTCGAAGATACCGTGTTCCGCACGGTCTACTTGCTCCATCAGACGGAAATCATTGCTTTTGAAGTTACCGAAAAAATAGAGTTACCTGACATCCCACCGTACGGGTAAAGCTTCTCGCTCAGAAATCCGTAAATGCCTCGATGCAGCGAGCCTGTGACCATCGGACATCGGCCGGGATTTCTGAACATGTCAAACCCCACATTCTGTTTGTTAGACAGACTGGCGCGCCGCCACCTTTCAAGAATAACTCACCAAGATCGAGCGTTTTTACGGTGAGCCCAAAGGTTTCGATAGCGCTTCGTGCTGTGTTTGAAAGCGACGCGGGTGCAAGTACAACGTCGTTTACCTGCAGAGAATTGGTGTCATAACCCTGACTTTGTTCCGGCGTAATTGTGACGAAGGTTGCGTCTGGCAAAAACGCGCGCAGTCGTTCAAATTCGCCGTTTTTTAGCGCATCTGGAAAAACAACAACCAGCAACGCGTTGTCGGTGGAACGTCTGAAAACCTGTAGAAAGGTATTTCCGTGAAACCACGGATCTGCATGAAATGACAATAGAATATGACGATTGCTGAGACGTTGCGCAACTTCATCGTACGCGCTTTGTACGCTGCGCGCGTAAGAGCCAATTCCATAGGTATGAATGATTTGATCAGCACTGCCTGCGCGAATCGCATCACCTTGTGCTTCCCAGGTCGCGTCGATTTTTTCTGTTTGGATCGCAAGCGAGCTAATAAAAGGTGCAATATGTTCACTTTCCAGACGACGGTGCGCGGTCGCCATATTCGGCAAAATAAACCGCGCCTGCTGATCGTTGTCCCGGTAGAATTCACCCGCCTCAGCGGTGTAAATCATCCCTGTTAACTCAAGTTCTGGATGCGGCGGGCAAACAAGCACTTCGCCGCCGGCCTCCACGATTGAATCGGCCAAAAGCGCCCATTCTTCGCGTGCTTTGAGCGCATCGGCCTGGCCGGCAACAATGGAGCGAAAGTTTGCTTTGCCGCGCAAAGACCAGTCTTTACGCGGAGGACTCATCAAAAAAATTGGAGTCGACAAATCAGGCATGTTTCCTCATAGAAGTGGTGTGAGAATGGATTTTTCGCGAAAATCATTCGCATAGATATACACGTTCAAAGCATGAAGAGAACATCCTGCTTGTCAAGTGAAGCAAGTTGTTGGAACACAGAAGCGGGATTTCACGTTTGGTTGGAGCATCGCTTTGTGACTTGCTAGTTTTGAGAAACAAGTGCTCTTTTCGGTAACGCACATTACGAACTTTTATTGAGCAGATTATGGACGAAGAACAGTCCAAGAAAATAGATTCCGATAGCCAGGCAAAGCCGCAGCCTCAGGTTGCGCCCGAGGGGCTGGAGGAAAAAATGCGCGCTGTGCATGCTGCTCAGGAATCGCGCCGCCAGGAAGCCGAGTTTTTTGACCCGAATCAAGTCGATCCGGAGTTGATGGAGCTGGCCCAGGAACGCTCGCGCGGCTCTTTGTTGCGACCGATATTGATGATCGCCGTAATTTTCTTCGGCTTGTCGCTGCTAAATGACTGGCGAGATCAGCTCGAGTACTTTTTTACCAGCTCTACGCCTGTAGAAATGGGAAGTATTACGGAGTATCCGATTCAGATGGCCGAAAATCCGGAATGGAAATCGCCACTTGTCCATAATCGATATGTGACGATTGGCGGCGTGCCGACGCGGCGCAGCCAGAGTGAGAAATTTAATTATTTCAAACTCGTCGGCGCCGAGGTGTATGTCGAGGCGCCGCGCGAAGATACGCCATTGAGTCCGATTCAGCGCGTGATGAGCGAAGATCAGCCCAAGAAACTCAGTGATACCGATCGCAATTTTTATCGCGGCACGGGTCGCTTAATTGCGCTGTCAAAAACCACAGATCGTTACGGCGGACTGCGTAGTTACTATACCTCGCGCTATGACACACGCTTTTGCGAGCAGTACGATGAGCGTAGCCTGGCGGAGATCGCCAGAAGTCGCCGGGAATCCATTCTTTTGAATTGGGCGCTGGAATATGAGCGTGCCACACCGGAGGAGCGCACGAAGAATGGACTTCATCGTGAACCTACGACAGAAGAGATGGACGAAATTTTTTATAGCGAGCCATTGTGCGTCAACGCATATTTGTTTCAAGAAGGAACAGCACCCAAAAACCATTGGTGGAATCTCGCCTTAGCGCTGCTTATTGGCGGGTTTGTCGCCTTTAATGCCGTAAATCTGGTGCGATGGATGATTCGATTTATAAAGCCCTGACCTCATTGGGATCCACGTGTGCATTGACGGCACTGGGTTCGCCTACATAGTATGAGGTTGAAAAGAGGCTTGGATATTTCTGGTTCAATACCGGTAGTAAACCGGCACTGAATGTATCGGCATCAATCTGTTAGGAGTCTACCTGTGGGTAGGATTGTTTATACGGATCCCTCGGGACAGGAATTCAACGTTGCGTTGAGCGCGGAAGCCCCGGTCGTAACCATCGGTCGAGCAACGGATTGTACAATTCGTTCGAACCGTAAATCGGTTTCGCGTCATCACGCAGAGTTTCGCTATAGCAACGGTCGTTTTGAGGTCGTCGATCTCGATAGTGCTAACGGAACCTACCTGATCATCAATAACGAACGACGTCCGGTGCATGGCCGCCAATTTATCAGCCATGGCGACGAAGTATGGTGCGGTGACTTCATTCTTCATTTCTATGAAGAACAAACTCAGGCCAGCTCCCCCTCGCACTTTGGTGCACCGGGTGGACGCGCGCAGAGCGGTGCGCAATCGTCGATGAGCCAGGGTTTTGGCGCAAATTACGAATTCGCCGAACAGGAGATAGGTGCGCCTGGCTCAGAATTTGGCAATTTTCATTCGAACTTTGAAGCCGAAGCACTCAGTTACGGTGACTATGAAGAGCTTCTTGAGGACGAATTTTCCGAAGTTCAGGAGATGGGACATGGAGAGCTCGAACGTCTGCGCTCCGAAAAACGTTCGATCGAAGAACTCGCTGCAAAACAAGCATTCGAGGTCGTAGAATTACGTATTCAGCTTTCGGAAAGCGAGCAGAAAATCGAGCAATTGAGCCAGTCCGTCAGCACACTTGAAGCCGCCCAGGGCGACCAAAATGAACTGAAGAAAACAGCCGCTCGTGCGACCGATTTAGAGAAAAAACTCAATGAGGCGTATGCTCAAATTCAGCAGCTTGAAGCGCTTCCAAAGCAAGCGAGTGCAGATCCGGAAGAAGTAGAGAAACTCCGTGATACTGTCAGCGAAAAAGACCATAATATCACCGCGTTGCCGGCGAAGCTGGAGGAAATAAGCGCGCAACTCAAAACGACTGCCGGAAAATTAACAAAAGCGGAAAAGGCCGAGAAGTCAGCAGCCCAGGCACTTGAAGAACTGCGCAAAACAGCGTCTAGCGGCGCAGCGGGTGAAGTCGACGGGCTCAAAAACGAACTTGAGCGCCAGGGTCGCCTGATGACCGAGTTTGAGCGCCGAAGTCGTGAGCTGCAGCTTGAGCTGGATCATGAGCGCGCCATTGCCGCAAACTTACGTGAAATGGCCGCCGCACATGAATCACTGGTCAGCGAGCTCGCCATCATCACACGTGAGCGTGACGATGCGATTGTGAACTACTCACAGCTCAATGAAGAGATTGCAAAGGCCGAATCGAACGCAGAACAGACGAAAAATAACATTCGTGACTTGAAAAGTGAGATTCAGGGCTTAAAACGTTTGCTACAAATGGAGCGTGAGCGCAGTCGCGATGATAAAGCGTTGGCGGAAGCGAACGCCGAACTTGAGCAGCAGATCGCAGCACTTTCGCAAGAACTCGAAGAGCTGCAAACGACCTATCAGCAACAAGAAGCAGAGTTGGATAAAAGTCAGCAGGCCTTGCAAATCGCGACGCTGGCGGCCGGTATTTCGCCACAATATTTTGACGAAATGCGCGAACAAATCGACACGCTCGAACGGATTGTCGATGCAATTGAACGCACGGATCTACAACCGTTGTCCACCGTCGATCGAATTCGTTTACAATCGGCGATTCGCGACAGTGCACCGCGCGCGATTTTACGGGAAATGCGTCGCATGACGATCGAAATTGTTGCGAAGGAAGAAAATTCTTAACCAATAAACCCGTTTGCGATTGCCCATTCGATGTAACACAGGAGCCTTCAGAGCATGTCCAGAGATTTTGATTTTCTCAAGTATGTTAATCGCCAGAAAGCTCCTCGAAGTGGTCGTGAGCCAAAGACTGGTTTTGGCGATTATGCGTTTTCCGGGGATTTGCGCGTATTGAGAACGCTCGATAGCGCCAGGCCGGTGCGCATTTCGGTGGAAGCGACCGTTCGGTTCTGGAAGGCCGTTCGCAAAAACGAGCTTCTGGGTCGCAGTGTAAAAGTCAGCCGTCGGCAGTTTCCAGAATTGTATGAACTCGTGGCCCAGTGTGCGGAAACGCTCGACATTGCGATGCCAACGGTCTACGTCGCTCAAAACCTGTCCAGTTTGAATGCCGGAACTTTCGGCACGAACGACGAAGCATTTATCGTGCTGAATTCGGCGCTGGTCGATCGCTTTGATGAGGCCGAACTGAAATTCGTGATCGGCCATGAATGCGGTCATATTCAGAACAACCATGTCGTTTATCATACGGCCGCGCAGTTTTTGACGCAGGGCGTTGTGTCGTTTGTGCGCTGGGCAGTTGTTCCGGCGTCGGTTGCATTGAATAACAGGAGTCGGCGCGGCGAAATTACCGGTGATCGCGCAGGATTG
>JBEBSM010000008.1:0-24897 GCA_040394315.1 Lujinxingia vulgaris | reverse complement strand
GTGCGATCGAAACCTATATTATGTTGCTTGCAGAGAACGCGGGCGATCTGAAGGCGGTTCGTGCGCTGTCGCGTTTGTATGAAGCATCTGAACGCTGGCCTGAATTGCTGGACATGCTGCAGCTTGAGCGTGATTTGGCGAGTGGCGGGTCGGAGTTGAACGAAGTTGAATGTCGCATGGGATTTGTGCTTTTAAATCGGCTTCATTCCGTATCGGAAGCGCTTCCGTATTTTGAGGGCGTGGTCGAGCGTGATGAAAATGAAATTCGTGCACGTGCGGGCTTGCAGCATTTGTTGGAGCATGACGAAACACGTGAGCAGGCAGCGACGGCGCTCGAACAAGTTTATCGAAAGTGCAGCGAATGGGAGTCTCTGGAAGAGCTTTACGAGCATCAGTTGGCGGTCGAAGCTGATGAATCGCGTCGCAGCGAGCTGTTTTTAGGCCTTTCTGGCTTGTACGAAGAACAGTTTGCGCAGGTTGAACGATCTTTTATGACGCTTGGCCGTGCTTTCCGTGAGCTTCCGTCCTCAATCGCGATTCGTCATGATATTGAACGTGTCGCTCGTGCGATGGATAATTATGAGGAACTTGTTGCTGTATATGAAGACGTGCTCGACGCTGGGTTGGATGATCCGGAGTTGATGCGCAGTCTGCACTGGCAGCTTGGTGTGACGTACGCGGAAGTTCTTGAGGAGCCGCAGGAGTCTATTCGCCACATGGAGCGTGTGCATGAATTAGACGAGTTCGATCTGGACTGTCTCAATGCGCTCGATCACCTCTACCAGGGCGCGCGTGAGTGGGAAAAATTAGAAGATATCTTAGAGAAAAAACTACATCTCGTTGCGTCGGAAGATCAAAACAATGTTTGTTTCCAGCTCGGTTATCTGCGGGAAGTTGTTTTCGAGAAGTCGGTTGATGCACTCGACCTTTATCGCCGCGTTATTTTGGACGATCCAAATCATGGCGGCGCTCTAGAAGCTCTTGAGCGATTGATTGGAGAGACAGCGTTCAGAGACGAAATTAGCGTATTGTTGGAACCTATTTATATTGAAACGAACGAGCACGCGAAGTTAGCTCAGCTTTACAGACTACGACTTGAGCTGGTGACGGATTCGGTTGAGCGTAGCGAATTGTACAAAAAAGTCGCTGAAATCGAGATTTCTAAACTCGAACGTCCCGATGTTGGCTACGCGTATCTTGGGAAAGCGTTTCGTGAAGATCCGAATGACGGTGAAGTACAGCACCAGTTGGAATCGCTGGCACAGACGCACGGCTATTATGAAGATCTCATCTCGCTTTACGAGGAAATTATCGAGACCGTGAACGATCCTGTTCGGGTTATCGAGCTTGCGCTGGGCGCAGCGCGTTGGTCGGTGAATGAGTTTGGCGATCTGGAGCGTGGCGCTGGTCTTTTCCGTAAGGTGCTCGAACTTGAGTATGACAACGAACTCGCTTTGAATTCTCTGGAGCAGATCGCACGTCATCAAGGCAATTATGATGATTTGCTTACTGTCCTGAGCCGAAAGTCCGAAGTGCTTTTCGATCCAGACAAGCTACATCCTCTGCTTACCGAAGCGGCTGCGATTTGTAGTGAAATGGAGCGTTTCGACGAAGCTATCGACTGGTACAAACGAGCACTTGTTCTCGATGAAAGTAGTGTCGATATCTTACAGGCACTTGTTGGGTTGTATGAAATAACCGAGCGCTATGAGGATTTGGTCGACATTCTTGAACAGCTTACCAATCATCTCTATGAGCCAGAAACTCAGTTTAATTTGTTGATGAGAATCGGCCGATTTAGCGCGGTATTCTTAAAGCAATACGATCGTGCATTAGCGGCTTATCAACGTGCGCAAGATATCGAGCCAGATAATCATGATGTGCTCCTGGCGCTCGAAGAGCTGTATGAGTCCAGCGAGCAATGGGAACGTCTGGCTGGAATTGTGGCTAAACAGCTTGAGACAGCAAGTGAGAGCGAAGAGGTTGTGCGCTTACTCGTTAAACAGGCTGGCCTAAAATACGAGCAATTCGGTGATGCGCAGAGTGCTATTGAAGATTATCAGCGTGCGTTTGAGTATCAAAACGATCATCCTACGATCGTTCAGGCACTGGATAAGCTGTATCGTGCGGAAGGGCGTAGTGAAGATCTGCTCACACTGCTCAACCATCAGCTCAGCATGATTAGTGAGTCTGATCAGGTACGTCGTGTGCCGCTTCTGGTGCAAATGGCGGATGTTTGTCAGGCAGAACTGGGTGATGACGAGAGTGCGATCGAAATTTTGAATGGCGTTTTGGAAGTTGAGCCGCTTCATACCGATGCGCTCGAAGTTCTGGCATCGTTGTACAGTCGGAAATCTGACTGGACGAACGTGCGCAGTGTCTGGGAGCGGCAGTTCAATGCGGCGAGTTCTGACAGCGAGCGGATTGCCATTATGCTGAAAATTGCGGAGCTGCTTGACGAAAAACTTGAGCAGCCGGCCGAGGCCGCCGGGTACTACCTGGAGATCCTCAACGTCGATCCGCTGAATACGCAATCCCTTGAGCTTCTCGCCGCACTTTACGAGCGTCTCAATGCGTATGAGCACATGTACAGTTTGCTCGAACATCGGGTGCGTCATACGGAAGACGATGAGCAGCGCGTTGCGTTGTATCTGGAGATGGGTGAGTTTGCGCGCAAACATATTGCCGATACGCAGGTGCGAATTACAGCGCTTGAGGAAGCACGGAGTCTTCGCCCGGACGACATGTCCATCGTTGAACCGCTGTTGGATGCGTATATCGGCGGAAACCGTCTTGAGCAGGCGGCTCCTATCCTTCAGGATATTATCCACACGTTGACGGAATCACGTCGTCTCAAGGAAGCCGTTCGTTTTTATCATCTGCAGGGTAAACTTGCTGAACAGGGTGGTAATAGTGATCAGGCGCTTCAGTCTTACGAGGCTGCGCACAAGATCGATGCAACCTATATTCCAAACCTGCTTAGTCTTGGTCGTTTGACATTCCATCGCGATGATTTCGATGGCGCACTCAAGGTCTTCCAGACACTGCTGCTTCATCAAATGAACATCAAAGACAATGCCGATAAGATCGATGTCTATTATTATCTCGGTCATGTTCGTCATAAATTAGGTGACGAGCGCCGTGCTAAGGATATGTTTAATCGACCATTGAGCTTCGATCCTAATCTTTCCCCACTTCTGGGGCCAGTTGCTGCGCGCTGGGTCTTACCCACAAGTTGGTTACTTAATAAAAAAGCGCCGATTCCAAACGCACGCGGCTCTTTTTTATTCTAGGCTGGTGCGAAAATGTCTTAAAAGTTAATCCGTCTGCACGCACCATTGGGCTGCACGACGATTTGAGCACGATCTTGACGCCAGAGGTATGCCAGCTGATTTAGCATGAAGCAGACACCCTCGGCCGGGTCAGGGGACGTCGACAGGTCGAGCAGAACTTCCATCGCAAATTTCTGATCTTCGGTCGCAACCTGGTAGCGATACAGCGCACGCTTTGCGTCGAGCTCTTTTGAGTAAATGTTTTCAATTCCAGGCATCGGCAGGTCTTCCGGCCAATTTTCCTGCACAAATCCGGCATGCTCTAATTGCTCGAGTTTATTAATCATTCAATACCTCGTAATAATACCCACACAATAAATCCACAACTTCTGCAATATAACTTTGCTTTAGAGTTGGCAGAAGTGCAAGCGGTTTGGATTCCAACATGCATTGTGCAGTTTTAACCCAATAGCCTGACTCTAAAGGAAATAATGGATGTATTGTGTAGAAATTTCAAATCCTACGTGTCCATTTTCCTACGCGTGAAAGGCTCTATTTGAATTGGTCGAAAATGAAGTCATCGGAGCCAAGGTCTTCTGGAGAGGCTGCGTAATCGGTGGGTGTCGTGCCGATGAGAAAGACTTCTTCGATGCCGCCAGAGCGGGTGAGTTTGCCGGTAACCGGGTCGATTTGTGCTGTGGTAAGTCCGGTTGCTGGTTGTTCAAAAGCAACGGGTGTTTTGCCGGCGAGAACGGATTTCATGTAGCCGCCGAAAATGGGTGCTGCGACGCTTCCGCCGTATTCTTTGGCTCCGAGTGAGCGGTTATCACTAAAACCAGCCCAGACGCCGGTAACGAGTTCGGGTGTATAGCCGACAAACCAGGCGTCTTTGTAGTCGTTGGTGGAGCCGGTTTTTCCGGCAATCGGATGACCGAGGGCGCGCAGGCTGTTGGCCGTACCGTTGCGTCGTTTGCCGGTGCTATCGGTGTATCCATCGACGGCGCTGACGAGCATGGACGTTATCAAGTACGCGACTTCGGGGGCGATAACGGGTTGTGCTTCGGTTTTGAAGGTTTCGCGGTCTCCGTTTACCGATTCTACGCGACGCAAAAAGCGTGGTTCGGCGTAAACGCCGCCGCTGGCAAATGTTGCGTAAGCGTTGGTCAGCTCGATTGGCGGCATTTCGCTGGAGCCCATGACCATGGTGTAGTTGTCAACCAGTGGGCTTTTTACGCCGATTTTGCGTGCAAATTCAATGGCTTTGGGAATGGTTACGTCGTCCAGAGCACGGACAGCCACGACGTTGCGGCTGGCAGCGAGTGCTTCGCGTGCTCGAACAGCGCCGCGCCATTGTCCGTCGGAGTTTTTCGGGGACCAGGTTTTGCCGGCCGGCATCTGAAAGACCGTTGGGCTGTCGAGATAGATGGAGGCAGGTGTGATTATTCTTTGTTCCAGCGCGGCTGCATAGACGATGGATTTGAAGGACGAGCCGGTCTGGCGTCGTGCCTGCGTAGCGTTGTCGAATTGATTGTGGGTAAAACTATAGCCGCCGACCATTGCGACGATTTCGCGGGTGTGGGGATTGATCGAGATGAGTGCTGCATCCGCACTTGTTTCGAATCGAACGGTTTTGTAGCCGGTTTTGTCTCCGTCGGCGCGATCGTGTGGGTTTACGCGAAGAACGTGGCCTTTTTGGAAGACCTCATTCAGCTTTTTGGCGTTTTTGCCTTCTCCGAGGATGCGGGTTCGGGGTTCAAGTACGAGTTGCAGGCCTTTTTGGTCACCGATTTGGACTTCGACCAGGTCTTTTTCGGTATCGACGGTGGTAACGACCGCTTCATAGACTTCGCTCGCGCTTAGGCCGGATTTTGTTTTCTCTGCCTGTTTTTTTATGAACGCAGCGATGTCTTTGTCAGCGAGTTTGCGGCGCGGTCTGAAATACTTTTGGCGAGCGTCGTATTCGCGCAAGCCTTGTCGAAGGGAGGCTTCGGCCGCCAATTGGCTCTTTAAATCGAGCGTTGTGTGGATACGTAGTCCGCCTGTGTAAACCTGTTCTTCGCCAAAGCGTGCGATGAGTTGTTTTCGGACGTATTCGGTAAAATACGGGGCTGTGCCGCGATGCGGGAAAACAGTGCTGCGTTCGGCAATCACAACGGGGGATTCGTCGGCTTCGCGGTAGGCGGCTTCTTCGATAAAACCTTTGGACCATAGCTGGCGAAGTACGTAGGAACGACGTTTTTTGGCGGCTTCTGGGTGGCGAACAGGCGTGAGGCGTTCGGGGCTCTGCGTCATGCCCGCGAGTAGCGCGGCTTCTGTGAGGTTGACGTCGCGGATGCTCTTTCCGAAAAGTGTCTGGGCTGCTTCTTCGACGCCGTTGTTGCCGTGACCGAGATAGATTGTGTTCAAATACATGTACAAAATATCGTGTTTGGTCAGATTTCGCTCAATTTCGCGCGATAAAATGATCTCTTGGATTTTGCGTTGATAGCTTCGTTCGGGGGTGAGAACGATATTTTTAACGAGCTGTTGTGTGATGGTGGATGTGCCTTTCAGGCCAGTATCGTGGCGTGCGGCCAGGTAGAAAGCACGGATCATGCCGATATAATCGATACCGGAATGAAGCATGAAGTCCGCGTCTTCGGCGGCCATAAATGCGTGCTGGACGATGGGCGGGATTTCTTCGAGCGGGACGACTGTGCGTCGACCACCTGTGTAATAAAACTCGCCGATCATCTCGCCGCTGCCAGCGTATACGCGTGAGATTTGTTGGGGGTTGTAGTCGTCGCGTGTCAGTAGATCGGGCAGATCACGGCCGTAGTAGTAAAATATACCGGCCAGTGCGCCTGCGCCCATGATTCCGGCAAAAAGGCCGAGAATGATGAGCCATTTGATGAGCCGAAACATCAAACTGCTCTTTTTCTTCGGAGCCGGTTTTCGGGTGGTTTTGCGCGTATTAGAAGTGGATTTGCGGCGGGTAGGGCGTTTTGATTGCGACATTTTGACCTGACTTTACGACGGATACAACAACATCTTAAATGAATGTTAGGCTAACCATTGTACATGCGTTGGGCATTCCGAAAATCGGGAAGACTAGCCTTATTAATGAGATATCCGAGACAGACTCAATTGTCGATGCGTGGTTGGTTTGGAAGTCAGTCACCGTTGTCGTCACGTTCGAGTGAATAGGTGAAGCTTGCGCGGGCTTTGTTATCGCTTGTGACGTTCAGACTGAAAAGAAGCGGGGCGGGGTCGTACGCTGTTTTGTTTTCGAGAACGGGGTCGGCGGTCAGGATATATTTACCGATGGACAGTCCACGGAGGGTGACGGTTGCGTCGATAATCGCCTCAAAATTATCTGGACCTTCCACGTGGATATTGGCGTTAAGGTGGTCGGGGAGGCCTTCGACAATCACGAGTAGATTGCCGATTGTGTCGGGATCGGCGGCGACCCATCCGCACTGAAGACGAAGAAATATCTCTACGGGGTTGGCGTTGGGCGTGTCGTTTGTTGCAGTGAGTTTCATGAGGAATTGACCATCTTGCATGGGACAGGTCGCTGTTACGGAGATTTCCTGAGCGGATTTTGGCGCAATGGTTCCCTCGGTTACAGCGGTGGTGAGTAATGTATTGGGAGCATGGGATTCGATGGTAAATGGCATTGGATTGTGGCTTGGATTGACGAGCGTAATGGCGCCGGTCACGCTCTGGCCGAGTTTGGCTCGGAGTGCTTCCGATTGCGCGACGACGCGCAGATCGCGGGTTGAATCGTCTGTATCGGCCTCGCCGCAAGAAAGCGTGCAGAGAGTGAATACGAGAATGAATAGAAGTTCACGCCATTGTTGAACGCACATGTTGTCTCCGCGCCAGATTTTTTCATTTGAACAGGTAGTAGAACCTAATCCGCGGATTTGTGATTACAAGGTTGAAAAACAAAGCGGCTCCCTTCGTGAATGAAGGGAGCCGCTTGCTGGTTGAATCGGTAATTAGACGTTCGTTTTAAGGATTATGGGAACGCGGTCCAGGTGACGTTGTCGAGGGTGACGTTTCGGCCGGCCGACTTGGACGTGCTTCCACCTGCGTGGCGGATTTCGAGTTTGAAATCTCCGGCGACGTTGATGTTCATGACGGTGAAGGTGTGGATGGTTGGATCTGCACCGGTTCCGGTTCCGAATTTGGCGCTCAGGCCTTTAGAAACACCGTTGATGAAGAGTTCAACCTGGCGATCGCCGGTGCTGGTGGTTGATTTGGTCATTTTAACGGTGAAATCTTTGATTCCGCCGGGGATGTTTTCGGCAAAGACAGCGCCACGAACATCGGATTCGAAATCGTGACGAATGGTGAGGCCTCTGCCTGCGATGTCGGTATTGTTGCGGGCCTGGATGTAGTTCCAGGTGATATTGTTATCGCCTACAAAGTTTCCGGTGAGGTAGCTGGTAGTCGCCGGCGAGTTTTCGAAAGATTCGAATCCGCCGGGGGGGTTGGCGCCGCGTTCAAAAGCACCGATGTCGCAGAACCCGTTGGTTGGGCGAGCTTTTCCGCGCTGGTCGGTGGTGACTTCCTGGTTGGCAGCGTTTACGCAGCTTGCGGCGGGGATGCGGGCGAAGGCAGGGCTTCCTGGGCCAACGCTCATCGTGCCGATGGTGCTGTCGTTGGTGGCGAGTCCACCGACGAGAGGGTTAATGGGGGTTGTCTCGTTACCAACCTGATCGTTGTTGGCAGCATCGGTGAATCCGAGTGAGCCGGAATTGTCGCCAATGAGGTTGTAGCCGAGGCTGACAAATGGTTGGGCGTCGGTGTTGGTGAAGAGATCTGGCTGGTCGGTGGTGTCCATGTTGTCGGCGATGATGGATTTGCCGATCTGAACGGTTTTGGTGTTGGCCGGAGCGTTGGCTGCTGCGACTCCGCCGCCGGTGGTGGCGATGTTTTCGCTGATGGTGGAGAAGACAATTTTGGTGTCGTTGGAGTCGCTGTAAATGGCGCCACCGAGTACTGCGCTGTTGTTGGTGAAGGTTGAGTTGATGATGTTGAGGCTACCGTCTTTCGAGGCAACTGCGCCGCCGTTTCGCTCGGAGTCGTTTTCAACAAACAGGCTGTTTAGGATGTGGAGTGTGCCGCTGTCGTTGGAAACCGCGCCACCGTTGCTGGTTTTTGCGGAGGTAAGCGTAAAGGTTAGACCGCGGAGGGTGACTTCGATTGGGGTATTGATGGTGAAGATCTGATGTTGTTCGTTACCGGTGAGGGTGACTTTGCGGCCGCCGTCGATGGTGATGTTTTGGGTCAGCTCGATTTTGCCGGAAGTAAGGGCAATGGTTTCGACGCTGGGTGCAAATGTGATGGTTGCTCCGGCGGGTGCGGCAGCCAAAATCGCGCGGAGTGAGCCGGGGCCGCTGTCGTTTGTGTTTTGAACAAGTGCCGGGTTTTCGTACGTTACGGTTACCGGAGCGATGGTGTCTTGCTCAAGCTGGTCCTGGCTGACGGTGACATCGACAGCGGCGGATGCTTTGTACAGCGTGCCGTTGTGGGTAACGTCGTGTGCCACTACTTTGTAGGTACCTGCTTCGCGAACGGTGAATTTGCCGGAAGCGGTGAGGGTAGTGAGGATTGCCGAGGATGCATCAAGGACTTCGACGTTTGCGGCGACGCCTTCTGGCAGGCCTTCAACGGCGATGTTGAGGTCGGCCATGATTACGGGTTCTTCTTGTTTCTCGTAGGCAACGGTAATGACGGGGATCGAGTTTGCGTCAAAAGCGGCCTGGCTTACGGTGACTTTGAATTCAGCCGGTGCTTTGTAGAGCGTATCGGTTGCGCTGTCGGTGATGTCGTCGGCTTTGATGGTGTAGGAACCGACTGCTTCGATGACGAGTTTGCCCTGGCCGATGGCGCCGACAAGTGTGTCGTCGGGACCATAGACGCTGATGAAGTTGCTGGTTTTGCTATGGATTTCTGCTGGAACGCCGGTGACTTTGAAGTCCAGGTTTGCTTTTCCGTCGGGTGTTTCTTCGCCATTTTCGGGGACGCATTTGACGGATACGAAGATATTGGAGTTGGGTCGGGCCGGGTCGTTGCTTTTCAGGTCAACGATGGTTTGAGGCGGACTTCCGGCGGCCGGGCATGTTGCGGTAAAAGTGACAGTTTTGGATGCTGCTGGAACAATGCTACCTTTGGCGGGCGCAATTTCGAGCCAGTCGGCTGATTCGCCGAACTCGTAAGTAAGGTCTGCGTTACCGATATTGGATAGTGGGAAGTCCAGCGTAGCGGTTTTGTTGGCGACTCCGCTCAATTCGAGAATGTTGTTTTCAAAGTTTTTGAGCTTTGCCTTTTCTTGCGTGACGCCGGAATCTGTTTCGGCGCATGCGGATAGTAGGCTGGTAAATGAAATTGAAAGTACCAGAAGAAGTAGAAAGCGTTTTAACATTGGAGTGTGCACCACGTGTAATCCTTATCAATCAGAGTTTTTCAAGATAACAAGTTTAGAGACAAAACACGGAAATGTGTTTTGTTAGATGTCACTAGGGTAGTGGAAGCGCGGCGTTCTTTCAAGGACACCGGGTTATGCTTCGACAGGCGTGTTATTGCAATAGCGTAGATATAGCAGACTGACTTTTTAAAATGGTGCGTGAGTAATGGATGTATCAGGTCGCGAAGTGTTGCAGCGATTGACCGATTTGCAGGCGAATGTTGAGCGCGTGTTTCAGGGTAAGTCGCGCGTGGTTCGTTTATCGATTGCGTGCGTTCTGGCACAGGGCCATTTGTTGTTGGAAGATGTTCCGGGTGTTGGCAAAACGACGTTGGCGCTGGCGATCGCGCGTAGCCTGGGGCTGGAATTTCGGCGAGTTCAGTTTACGAGTGATTTATTGCCAAGTGATATTGTTGGTGTGTCAGTGTTTTCGGCAAAAGACGGGGAGTTTGCGTTTAAGCCTGGGCCGTTGTTTGCGAACGTGATTTTGGCCGATGAAATCAATCGCACGACGCCGCGTACGCAGTCGGCATTGTTGGAGGCGATGAGCGAAGGCAAGGTGAGCGTCGATAATACGACGTATGAATTGCCGTCGCCGTTTTTGGTCGTTGCGACGCAAAATCCGCTTGAGCATCATGGGACGTATCCGCTGCCGGAGAGTCAGTTGGATCGATTTATGATGCGGTTGTCGATTGGCTATCCGGGCGGGCGTGTTGAGCGAAACCTGTTGATGTCGCGCAAGGTTGAGGAACCGGTAGAAACGCTGAGTAGCGTGCTGGGGCTGGACGAATTACAGGCATTGCAGGGAATGGTGGACGGCGTTCGGATGGATGAATCGCTGGCGAATTACATTATGTCGGTTGTGGAAGCGACGCGACGTGATGTGCGGATCCGGATTGGTGTCAGTACGCGTGGTGCACTGGGTTTGAGTCGGGCGGCGCGCGCCATGGCGGTGTTGAACGGGCGAGATTTTTGTATTCCGGATGACGTTCGTGAGCTGTTTTTGCCGTGTCTGGCGCATCGAATCAGTGTGGGCGCGGGTAATGTGGGTGGAGGCGATGAGCGTCTTGTATCGGAAGCGATTCTTGAGGAAATCGTGATGGGCATCGCTGCGCCGGTTTAGGCTTTTTTGAGGCTTTTTTGGATGCGGCGAAGTGTGTTTTTCAGGGCGCGCAGCTCGGTGGGGGATAGCGGTGTGTTTCCAAAGCGTGCGGAAAGATAGCGGTCTTTGAAAAAGCGTAAGTCGCGCGCGGATTCTGGGTATTTTGCGGCGATGGTTTCGATGAATTCTGCAGGTCCGGTGTGTGGAGCGCGCTTAATGGCGCGGCGTGCAGCGATGGATTCTAGTTGTTGAAAGAGTTTGTTTAAGTCTGCGATCGAGCGTTTTCGGCGGTAGAACTGATACAGTTTGACTGCGATAAATAGCAGAAATGTTGCGACTGCGATTGCTAGAAGATAGGGCGTAATTGCGAAGTTGAGGTGTTGGGATTGCGGCGCGTTCTGGCGTTCTGGGGCGTCGGCTTGCATTCGGCCGGTGTTGGAAAAGCGTGAGCTGATGCCTCGGACCAGGTCGATTTGTGCTTCGAGGTTGTATTCGATGATCCACTTCATCCATTGCATGCGGAGTGTGTCGTAGGTGTCGTCGAACCATTTTGAGGCGGCGGCGCGCTGGGAGAAAACGCTTTCGCTGGCGGGTGTGGAATCGATGGGAACCCAGCCAAATTCGGGCACGTAAACTTCGGCCCAGGAGTGTGCGTTGCCCTGGCGAACGGTCAGGTATCCGCCGACGTCATTCCATGTTCCGCCTAAAAAGCCGTTGACGAGTCGTGCGGGGATTCCGGCGGCGCGTAGTAAAACAACGGTTGCTGTGGCGAAATACTCGCAGTGGCCGGCTTTGGCGTCGAATAAGAAGGAATGTAGCGGATCGTTTGGGTCTACGACGGGTAAATCGGTCGTATAGTTAAAGCCTTGCGTGAAGTATTTTTGGACGGCAATCGCTTTTGCGTAGGGTGTGCTGGCGTTTTCGGTGATCTTTTTGGCGAGTGATTGGGTGGCGGTGGAGATTTCCGGGAGCTGGAGGTACTGGAAGAAATCTTCGGAAAGTTCTTGAGAATCGTCTTTGTTTGATGCGTTTAGCAGCTTTTGTAGCGGGGGCGGTGGATAGGTTGTGAGTCCGTAGGTGATGCCGATCTGGCTCTTGAAGGTGTGGCGGATGTCGCCGTAGGAATCGACGGTGAGGCTGCCGGATTTGGGGCTCCAACTGATGGCGTTTGCGGCCATGTCCAGGTGAATGGAGCTTGCGGGCCATAGGACAGGCATGAGGTTGGTGCCGAGTGGTTCGAGATAGATTTGCATGGTGAGGCCGACGTCTTCCTGGCCGGCCATTCGCAGGGATTGGGGATGCAGGCGGCCCAGGGCAAAGGTGCCGTTCTGGGAGCGGAGTGCGTTTTCGTCATTTTGCAGGTCGACGCTGCGTGCCCATTGGCGGCCGTCATACGTGTCGAAAGTCATGGTGCGCCAGCGCCAGCCGGAAAAGTCGGAAGGCGGGCCGTTGGGAAATTCAACGCGAAGTACGACGGCCGGGTCTGTGCGTAAAACGCCGTGGCTTCCGAGTTCTACTTGTTCGGAAAAGCCGGTGGTTTGGACGGGATCTCGCATCTGGATGGTGAAAAAGCCGAGTCCGACGCGTGGGAATGTGAGGAAAATCACCAGGCTGGATGCAAAAATTGCGAGGCTGATGAGGGTCAGGACGAGGATGTATCCGCGAACGAAGGGCATTCGGCTGGAATCGAGCGTGGGTGGCATTTGCTCGATTTCTTGTCGGAGGTGAAAAAGCGCGAGGCTGAAGGTGCCGATGAGCACGTAGGCGCCAAAGAATATGCCGTAGGAAAGGCCTAAGTTTACGGCCGTTGCAGCGGCCATGGCCAAAATACTGAGCGCATAAAGCTGAAGATCGTCTCTCGCCGCGTGGCGGCTGAATAGTTTGACGAGGATCAGAACGAGAATAAAGCGGATTCCGATGCGGATGACATCGGCTGCGGGAATTGTGAGGATTTCAAAGGCGCTGTATGCCAGAAAACCGAGGAGGATGGTGTTCCAGAGCCAGGCATGTGCGCGGGTGAAAATATTGTGTTTGTGGGTGAACCAACTGATTGCGGTAAGAACGGGAAACGCGATTAGCAGTGCTGTGCTGGCGCCTGTGGCGGAGCCGGTTGCGATTGTGCCAAACGCGAGCGCGATGAGCAGATACATGCTCACTTCATGAAGGTTTGTGATGTGGCGATTTGTTTTCAGGCTCACGGCAAATCCTGTGGGTTGGCATCAAAAGTCAGGATTTTGTCGGCAGCAATTGCGGAGTTGGAGACAGCGCTTGAGAGGCCGAGGGTGAGTCGCGGAAGTCTGGTTGTGCTGGAGGAAGATTTTTCTGCCGGTGAATTATCTTGAAGTTCGACGGTGGCCAGGATGTAGAGCATTTGCTCGAGATGGGATTCGCTGTTGGCGGATAAAAGCGATTGGTCGAGTGTGCGCAGGGCGATCTGGTAGCCCTGGCGATGCATATCGAGGATGAGCCCGGTTGTTTTTTCGAGTCCGGCTTCAAAATCTTTTACGTAAAGGTGTCTTTTGGCGGGTGGCTGGCCGGTGCAATTTATGAGGAAAATCTCGAGCGTGCGTTGTTCCAGCGATTCGTTTTCGCGGACGACGAGTTCGCCGCGGCGCGCGCTGGATTTCCAGTGTACGAGTCTGCGGTCTTCGCCGTCGCGATATTCGCGGAGGCCATAAAACCCTTCGCCAGAACCTTTTTGGGGGGATTCAAATTCGCCGAAAGCGCCAAATATACTGGTGATCCAGTCGGTGGCGGGGGCGACGCGGGGGAAAACCGTGAGTGTGATTGGGGCGTCGATTTCGCGAGATTTTTCGAAAAGTCCGAAGGGGAATCGTGTGGTGATGTTCAGGCCGGGGAAATCGAAAAGTCCGCGGGCTGGAAGTGTGTAGCTGATGGGGAGTGAAAGTGTTTCGCGGCCGGGGATTTGCAGACAGTAGGTGAGGGCGACGGGCTGGTTGTCGTTGGGGTTTTTGCTTTTTCGTTGCCAGAATTTCCACCAGGGGCGGTAGATCGGGCCGATGTATCGGCCGAGGAGTGGGCCGGTGGTGCAGGTCGGGTTTCGTTCACTTACTTCGATGCTGAGGGATGCCCAACGGCCGGAATTGATGAGTTCAATGTGGGCAGGTGTGCTCTGGTCGACGTGTAGGCGGCGTGGAGGCATGCGGCGGGCTTGCAGGGATCTCAGTACGGCTTCGCTTAAAATACCGCTGGCGAGGATGAGGGAAAGCATCATGCCGAGCATCAAGAACAGCAGGTTGTTGCCTGTGTTAATGGCGGCAAACCCGACGCCGAGTGTCATGAGGACGAAAAGCCAACCGGAAGTTGTGAACGACAGGCGTCGGGGAGGGCGGAGCCACTTTTTCAAGCGAGTATTGAAGGTTTTTGGGTTCGCAGCGGTCACAGATTAGCGTTCGCGAAAGGTGTCGGGTTCAACGAGCAGGGCTTTTCCACCGGTTGTTTCGATGACGTCTTTGTAATTTAGGGCGGTTTGTTGCGCCAATCCCCAGGCGATTACGCAGGGCGCGTTTTCCGCGAGTCGGAGGGCGGCGTGGTAGTCGATGGAGAGCATGATGCTTAATACCTGGCCGATGCGGCGATCGGAATAGCCGGGGTGGCGAAGCACGAGGTCGACAAGTGGTGTGACGGCGTCGCCGCGTTTGAGGCGTTCGTCGGTGAAATGTCCACGGACCAGCTCGTCGGACTGTGGATTGGAAAATCCGAAGGTCGAGGAACCTGCAGCGCTAGGTTTGTCGGCTGGTCGGGAGGATAGATCAAAGACGATGTCATCTGAGCCGTCGCTCACCGATGCTTTTTCGCGGGTGCGGTCAGGCTGAGATGGGGATGCGGATGTTGACTTTTGTTCGGGTTGTGCGGCGGTGGTCACTTGAATGACGTCTTGCGTGCTGTTCGCGTGTTTTAGGCCGACTAGTTCGAAAATATCGATGCCGAGCACGGCCCATTCCTGGGCTTTTTTGAAGAAAGCGGTGAAGTTTTTGGCCAATTCAGCGCGGCCCATGGCATTGCGCTGATCTTCTTCCGATGGCTCGGCATCAAGTCGAATCGTGCTGGTCTTGGCTTCGGATGAGGTCGGCGCGACGGGACCTGGTGTTGGAACGACGTCGGCATCGAAGCGGGTACGCAGGTGATGGGCGATCGCTTTGGCGAGCTCGATGTGTTCGGATGGGCGCAAAAGCGTGGTGAGATGTAGTGCGATTTCGATGTTGTTTGGCTGTGCGGTAACTTCGAAATAGTCGAGATTGGGCGCGTTCGACGTGTCGGCGTGTGCGGAGCTGCCGATGGTTTCGAAGAGTACGTTTTCTTGAGAGTCGGATTCGTCGTGTGCGGGTTCAACCGTTGATTTTTCGGGTTTGGACGGTGTGAAGGAAAGCGCTGAGGCGATCGCGTCCTGCGTGAGTGCGGCTGAATCACTTGAAATCAGGTCGCCGAGTTTCATCAAGGCGACGAGTACGTTGCGAAGGGTAGACGTCGGCGCTTGCGCGATTTCGGTCGTATTGGGTAGCGTTGTGGAGAGTTCAAAAGGCGCGCTGGCGACGTGCGTGTTCCACGGGGTCTGCGTGTACGACGCGAGCGCGGCCGTAAGCAGGTCGGGCGTTTCAAGGGCGGAACCGGCGGCTACTTGAACATAGAGTTCGAGATGGGTCGGGGTTTCGCCGATCAAAACGCGCAAAAATCCAGTACGCGCAAAACAAGCGAACGCCTGAAGCCACGATGTTTCCGGGGCTTTGGCGTCGTTGGTCGGGCGGTTTGGGGGCGTCTCACAGGAGGAAGCTGTCAGGTTCAGGTCGCGTAGGATCTGGTGCCAGCCGGATTTCTGAGAAGGTTGTGTGCTCATCGCGTTCTCCAATTCTCCAAGACGGGAGTGGTCAGTGGACAACGCTGATCTGTAGTCGACTTCTTCGATCCAGCGCAAGTGAATTGTGAAGAAGTGACGGTTGTCGTGCGGTATTGCGGTGTAAATTCGTATTTACAGCGATCGGTGGGTCAGAAATGTAGCGGAATTACATATCAATGATGATGATATTGGGTTCCGACTCGATTTCTTCTTCGTTGCGCTCGCGTCGTGGTTCGTAATTGGGGATGTAGAGTGGGAGCTCAAGTGGTTCTGGCTGCCATTCGGATCGTTGTCGTTTGAGTTCGTCGTAAATGAGATGATCGGGATACATAGCGCGACTCCTCGTTCGTTCGGATCGGTTGTGACCCTTTTGGACATTTCGGCAGGGGTCTCTGCCTATTCTCAAACATGTAACGGACTAGAAAGTTACAATGTTCCTGTATCATTCTAGTTAGACTGAAAATAATGTCCAATACTATTATGCGTTATTCATAGAAAGTTTCACTTTTATGAAAATCAATCATTCCACAGGGTTAGGAGTCTTGTCATCTTCGGAGGAATTACTCTGGTCGCTAATTTCATCGTTTTCATTACCGTCATCGTCCTCATCCGCGCTTGCTACTTGAGCGAAGTGACTGAGCACGTCGGGCTCGAAAACCTGGTCGAACTTGACGATGTTGGGCGTTTCGGAAGGAATGAAGGTGGCGAGCGATGCGCCGTCAGAAAAGTCGGTCTTTGGAGTAGAGGGCGTTTTTTTTGCGGGAGAAAATAGTCCGCGTAAAAAGCCTGGCGTAGAATTTTTGGGGTTATGCATAAAATCGTCGAGGTCTAAGGTGGTCCACATCGCGCGTTGTTCGCCGTAAAATGCAAAAACTGCGGTGTAAAATATCACGGCAATGGCGGCGAGTGAAATAAACAGAAAGAGGTCGGCAAAGATTCGGATTGCTAGTCCGAGCATTGCCAGTGGCGGGGCGATCATGAGGATCGCGTTTTGCGTCATCAAGAGCAGGAAATACACGCCCATCGGGATGAGTGTGATGTAGAGCATCGATACAAAGAGGCGATAAAGTTCGATGGGGTGTTCGAGAACGAAGTCGGCAGCGTGCAAAATTGCGTCGGAAAGACTGCGTTCGTCTAGAAAGAGCGGGGCCGCAATGAGTTCGATGGTCAGGCGCACAATCAATGTGAGGACCATGTAGAGCGCGATACCAAATGCCCAGATGGTGGCGGTTGTGGCGCTGCCGTTGAGTGTTGCTGCGTTCAGTGGAAATGACGAAAACAGTGTGATGACAAGTGTAGCGGCCAGTAAAGCGAGTGTACTTCGGCCGGTCCATGAGATAATTTGAAGGCCAAGTGTGGCATCAAGTCGTTCGAGGGCGCTGGAAAAAAACGAGGGCGTGGGCTGTGCGCTGTCGTCAGTCGGCTGGGTATCCGATGGCGTAGCGCCGGGCTGTGGCGTCTTGAGAATGTGATTCAGCGTCGCATAAATTCCGCTGTGGATAAATGCGTTGAATGACAGACTGAAGAGCCACAGGACAAATGCGGTGCCGGTGATGCCGGTGATGAATGCCGCGCTCTGGAATGCCTGGGGAACCGCGGCGATCGCTGTGCCAAAACTGGCGATCACGACAAGGGCGATGAGTCCCTGGGTCAGGCGCGATACAACGTCGCCGGCGATTTTCCATGCGGCCAGACGTGGGTTTTGAAAAACAATCGCGAGGGCGGCTTTGTAATAGGGAAGTGCTGAAAACGCGGCCTTTTTTGTGCGTTTTGGCTTGTTTTTTGCGTTTTCAGCAGGAATTGCAGGGTTTTGGGGCATTATTTCGAAGGAAATTGGCGAACAATGATTGATTTGAGATCAATAATCGTGCGGGAGTGGTCCTCGAGGTGCGCGAAAGAACATGAAGGGTGTGTAGCGTAAAAAGTTCGAAACGCGGGACATGTAGATATCGGCGTAGCGCTCGACCTGGCGGGTGAGATGACTTTTGTCGTTTCCGGTTCGCATCAGGTATCCCCAGGTGGCGTTGAAGTCGACGCCGTCCTGAGTGACGAGCAGGGCCAGGCTCGCGTCAATTTCGAGGAGCCGTTGGCGTAGTTCCACAATGTGGGTGTGAAGCTGATTGTTGTCGAGGTTTTCCATGGGATAACCGGTGTGTTTATCCGGCATGGGTTCCTGGTATTTCTTCTGGCGTCGTTGCAGTTGTAGGCGTGCCACGGAAAATTCGTGTTCGAGGCCGACTTTATGCAGCATCAGCTTGTGGATTTCTTCCTGACGTTTCTCGGCTTTTGAGATCGCAACGACTTCGTCCTCAAGTTCGCGAAGAACAAGTGCTGTGCGCCAGCGGAGGATGGTTTTGGACACGTTTACGTCGGCAAATAGATGGTCGCCGACATAGAGGATCTCGTCGCCAGACATGCCGAGGAATCCTTCGATAACGGCAGCGTTTCCGCCCAGATACACGTTGCCTTCTTGCAGCGGTCCGACCCATGGACTTAAAAGTCCTTCTTCGTTGACGACTTTGAAAATCGGGCTGCTCTGTGAAAAGAAGGCCGGTTTGCGCGCAGAAACAACGACCAGATGAAAAAGATCTCGCCAGGTCATGTCGCCGGGTAAAAAGCGGTCGAAGGAGTATTCGAGCATGAAACGCGTGTAATCCCACTCGGAGTTGGTGATTACGACGAGTTTTTTGCCGGCTTCGCGCTGATCGAGCAGGGCAAGTGGCATGTCCTCGTCGAGTTCGACGTAAAGCTCGGGGTTTGCCATAATTTCGGCTTTCAGTTGGCCTTCGATATGGGCAGCGTCGAGTTGGTCCTGGACGCGGTTGTAGAGGTCTTCGTATCCGAGGATTTCGGGCAGTTCGCGACGATCGAGCATGTCGACGAGTTGTGCGTAGATGCAGCCTGCGGAGATCGAGAAAAATGTGTTCAGAAAGATGTAGCGGGGGTCGGAAAGTCCAATGATTGTGCGAGAATAGTCCCGCTTCATCGCCTGGTAATGCATCACCTCCATCCCATGCGCCGCTCGCCAAATATAGCCAAATCGGTTGGCTTTGACGAGGTTTCCGAGCTTGAGATCGATGATCAAACCGCGTGTTACGAAGTGCGGTTCAAATTGCAGATGCTCGATTGGCCAGCCCTGTAGGAGCAGGCGTTGTTTGATGTGCTCATAGGCGCGTCCTTCCCAACGGTCGACGTTGTAGTGGACGAGCGTGTAGTCCATGTCGTAGCCGATGGCTTTGATCGAGCGAAGATTCAGCGTGCGGTTACAGTAGACGCCACGTTCTGGCGGGATGCTGGTGTAAATTTCGTTGGTTCCAAAAGTCACGGGTGTACTCCGGACACGGTCTTACAAAATACTGCGTTGTTCAAAACAGAAGCAGAATCAGTGAAGAGTCGGTCGTTGAAAGTTGTCATTATCGAAAAACGTACAATCTTGCATGGACATTTTTTCGAGGCAATGGTCGTCAATAAGTTGTTGGCCGCCGGTGGTTAAATACCAGCCGACTTGATTGGTCATATAGGTGTTGATGTCGAACGCTGCGTCCGGGGTCGGAGCGTTGAACGTGTGTTCGCCGGTTGTGCGGATGTATGCCAGACGAAGCGCGCTGGTTCCATACGGTGTTTTGACGGTCGCGCGCAGTGGTTTTTCGGCATTTGGTTTCGGGTTCAGGTTATCGCGGTCGGAGGGGATTCGGAATTTTCCTTCGTCGAGATTATCGGGATCGAAAAGCGTGTTTGGATGGCTTTTGAAGCGATTTAGCCAGGGAATGCCTTCGTAAACGAAGTTTTTGATCAGAAAATCGTTTTCGGTCGTGTTGTAGCGTGGATCCGAATCGAGCGTGTTCAACGCGCCGGCCGCACGTGCAAGTGCGATGGATGTGTTGATGGGCACGGTCTGATCGCCAAGCGTTCCGACGGCGACGAAGTTGGTTCCGCCGACTCTGAATGCTGGTTTTTCGTAAGCGTATTTTAGCGGTCGCAGGAAATAATGCGGTGCGTAAATCGCGGGATCGGCCGGTTCGAGCAGGGTTTGCGCGATGCCGGTGAAGCTGCGAAAGCGCGGTGTCTGACGTTTGAGTCCCCAGCCTTCCATCAGCGCGGCAAGCGGTGCGCCCTGTGGGTAGAGGATGTTCTGAAAGAGAAGATCCTGGGGAAATGTATCGATCGTGTGTTTCAGCTTGCCGTTGGCGCCGTAGATTTCGATGACGATTGGATCGCCAAAACGGATGGGATCACGGACGGTGCGAAGGGCTAATTGGTCTTTCAGATCGGAGTCGGTGAGCTTGTCAGCGTCGAAGTTTTTTGTACACAGAACCAGTGGCTGGCAGGTGTTGTCGGGCGCGCAGTAGCTTTTGGCGGCGCATTCGACGTCGTTGCATTTTTTGGCGGTCTGACATCCCATAATATCGCTATAAAGACTCGTATTAGAGTCAAAATTCAGATGAGCTCGCCGTTCGTTGCCACTCATGGCGTCGGTTGCGACGGAAACGCGGAAGCCGCCGTTTCGGATGTGTGCGTAGCTTGAGCGCTCGTCTTCGGGGATGAGATGGTTTTTTTCGCGGACGAGGTTTCTTAAGACAATGCGGTCGCCTTCTTCGAGGTCTTTGAGGTCGGCAAAGTGGACGAGTTCGTCTTCGTTTCCGCTGACGAGCAGCCAGTCGAGACGTGTTTCGCCGGTGCGTTGTCCTTTGCTGTCGACGTAGGGGCGGCCAACCAGGGCGGGTCCGAGCATGCGTAGGATGACGCCGGCGCGGACGTTGCTGATGTTGGTGCGGAAGGCGATGTCGGCCAGTCCGGCGCCGCCGGCGTTGGAGACTGCGGCGATAACAGTGGGTTCGATGCCGGCCAGGATACTGGTTTGAATTCCGCCGAGCGAGGTTCCCCAGGCCAGGTAGGGTTGTTCGCCGCCGAAGTCGATGGTGCCATCGCCGTTGAAGTCGCCGGCGATTTCGGATTGGCCGTTGCCGGTCTGATCCCAGCCGCCGTTGATGTGACGGCGTGCAATGACGAAGGGATCTTCTTCGTTGATGGTGGATGGCCAGCGTCGTTTGCCGTCAAATGCGCGCAAAATGCGGATGAGTTGCATTTGGTCGATGGCGGTCTGGCGCATCATATCGCGGGAGTGAAGCAGATCGGAGGTGAAGTAGTCGCCGCCGGAATCGGGCGATCCGTCGTTGTTGAGATCGCGGGCTCGCTGCAATTCGAGGACTTCTAAGAGGTTGGGTACCTTTTTGTTTTTGACGACGGTTTGGATGAGCTTGAGATATTCCTCGGGCACGATCATACCGTGGCCCATGGCGTCGATGGTGCAGGTTGCGAGGCCGAATTTGGCCATGGCGCCGGCGAAAATCAGGATTTCAAGTCGTGTGGAACCGATGGCGTGGCTGTAGATAATGGTTGGAAAGGGTGCAGGGCGGCCGGGTTTTTCTTTGGGCAGGATGCACAGAAACGGGACTTCGTTGACGCCGTAGTTTGCGTAGTTTTTTTCGAGTTGGATGTCGAAAGCTTCGGTGTCATCGACCATGTTTGCGCCGGGTAGGGCTGCGTCGAGGCCGGTTTGAGCGAGTCCGTTTTTGTTGTTGAGGAAGTTTGGCGATAAAAAGGTGCCGGAAACCATGTAGTCGACGTCGTCGTAGGAGCGCTGGATGATATTTGCGCCTGCCTGGCCGGCTTGTTGGGCGGCGATGGGGATGATCAGCGAGATGAGTGATTCAAGATCGAAGGTGAGTGGTTCGGTTGCGTCGGCGTTTTTGGCGTTGTGGAGCGTGTGGAATTCAGCCGGGAACTTTTTGCTGAGTTCGCTGAGCGGTCCGTGGCCGTAAAGCCCTGCGCGAATGGCTTCGAGTTCTTCGGTGGCGACCTGGGTGGTGAACGACCATGCAAAGCTGACGTCTTTCAGGTTGGTGTGAAAGCGATCAGGAAATGCTGCGGGCAGGATTTCGCGTAGTGGTTCGAGGACTTTGGTTTGTTGGGTGTGGTTGATGTTCTCGAACGGGCTTTCGATGGGGTGGTTGTTTTCGCCGCGCAATGCACGGGTGAGAACGACGGCGTAGGTTGTGCCGGGAGCGAGTGGGTGGACCGGGCGCATGATGAGCGTGTTGGTTTCGCGCTCGTAGAAGTCCAGGAGTTGGCCGGGTTCGTAGGGATCTGCGCCAGGAGTGCGGGTGTTGGGGATACCCTGGACGCCGTCGTCGTTGGTGTCGACGAGTGGATCGAATTCGCCGTCGGCGTTTTCGAAATCGTCTTCTTTCACGGTTTCAAACAGCAGATTGGTGCCGGTTCGCCGGGTGTCGCCTACGTAGTAAGCGGCGGGGCTGGCGAGTGTGACGGGGAAGTTTCCGCGGCCCATATCGAGCAGTTCGATTTTGCCGTAGTCGTCGCTTTTGGGGTCGACGTTGACGAGATAAACGGCGTCATCGGAAAAGTCAGGTACGTCTTCCTGGTGACGTTTGATGATGTTTTCGATGTCGAGCGGCGCAGTGAACGAGACGGAAATTGGCGAGTATTGGCCAAAACCGGTCATGCGTGTGATGGATTGTCGGACGCGTTCTTCGGCTTTGGTTGCGCCGATTAACGAGACGTTGACGCGCTTGCCGGTGGGGCTTGTGGGGTCAACGCGCGTGGCGATGTCGTTGGGGTAGGGGATGTCGGGAAAGGGTCTGACATTGATATCAAAGACTACACGCGGGCCACCGGTTGGGGCGGCTACACGCAGGCCTGTTGGAGCTTTGTCGTCCAGACAACCTGACGACAAGAGGGCAGGTAATAAGGCGAGCACGAAAACCCCAGTTCCGTAGTGACGCCAGCGTGTAGTCATGTTGATTTCCCGATTTTATATATTAATTAATTACCAAATTGTTCATCGTAATCAGCGACGGAGGCCAGTACGAGTTCTTGCGCGTGTTTTGCGCCGTAGATCGTTTCGACTTCGACCTGGAGTGTATCGTCTCCGGGTACCATTTTGTAAGTCAGAAAGTAGTGGCGGAGTCGTTCGATGAAAATGGGTGGAACGTCGGTGATATCGTTGGCTGAGCCCCAGACGTTGTCGTTTTGCAAAACAGCAACGATTTTGTCGTCGGCTTCTCCGCCGTCGATCATGTGGAGGCCACCGATCACTTTTGCGTTCACGAGGACTTCTGCGCGGGTAATCGGGCGCTCACTGAGAACGCAGATATCGAGCGGATCTTTGTCGCCAACGGTCGCTTTGTCGGACATAGCGGCGACGCGTGGGCCGCAGTATGTGCGTGGAATGAATCCGTAAAGCGTGGGTGGTTGCGAGGATGAACGCTGAGGGCGGTCAACACGTAAGTATCCGGTTTCCTTGTCGATTTCGTATTTTACGGAGTCGAAAGGTGTGATTTCAATGTAGGCGTGGACAAGGCGAGGAGCGTCGGGGCCGACAGAAAGGCCGTGCCATGGGTGTGGCCGCCAACGGTAAAAGGGTGGGGGGAAAGGCATTGCTAAGAACTCCATGGGGTAAGAAATAATACAACAACAACCAGCGGATCGTGTCCGTAAGGTGTGTGAGTGTCAAGTGCGGCGGCGCTCATCGATGAGTTTTTTCTCCCAGTCGAGGGCGGTTTTGACGATCAGGTTCAGATCATCGAAACGCGGTGTCCAGTTGAGGAGCTGTCGCAGGCGTGAGGAATCGGCGATGAGCGCGGGTGGATCGCCGGCGCGGCGTTCGGCCAGACGGGTATCAAAGTTGTTTTCGCTGACGGTTTGAACGGTTTTAACGACTTCTTGTACGGAAAATCCGCGACCGTATCCGCAGTTGAGGATTTGTGAGGTGGCGTCGGGTTCGTTCAGGTATTGGAGGGCCAGTATGTGGGCGCGCGCGAGGTCGGAGACGTGGATGTAGTCGCGCACGCAGGTTCCGTCGGGTGTGGGATAGTCGGTGCCGTAGATATCCATGGATTTGCGTGCGCCGAGGGCGGTCTGGGTGGCGATTTTGAGCAGGTGGGTTGCTTCGGGTGTGGATTGGCCGGTGCGTCCCTGGGTGTCGGCGCCGGCGACATTGAAGTAGCGAAGGGCGACGTATTTCAGGGGTGAGGCGGCGGCTAAGTCTTCGAGCATCCATTCGGTCATGAGTTTGGAGCGGCCGTAGGGATTGATGGGAGACGTCGGGGTTTTCTCGGTGACGGGGGATTCGTCGGGCATGCCGTAAACTGCTGCGGTGGAGGAGAATATAAATTTGTGGATTTTGTTGGTGATGCAGGATTCGAGCAACGTGCGGGTTTTGGCGGTGTTGTTGAGGTAGTATTTCAGTGGGTTTTCGACCGATTCGGGGACGACGATGCTGCCGGCGAAGTTCATGACGGCTTCGATGGCGTGGTCTTTGAAGATCTGGTTGAGGAGTGCGGTGTCGGCGATGTCGCCTTCGATGAAGGTTGCTTGTTTGGGAGCGTTTTCGCGCACGCCGGTGACGAGGCTGTCGAGGATTGCGACTTCAAACCCGGCATCGAGCAGTTCGTGAGCGACGTGGCTTCCGATGTATCCGGCACCGCCGGTGACGAGGATTTTCATGAGATTCTCTTGTAATATATGGGTTAGCAATTCAAGTAGGTGAACAAATTAAAATGTTGTGCGAAAGCGAACCTAGTGCAAGGGCGGTTGTGAGGCAATGGTATAGGCCGTGGACGGTGTATGTTGCGGCGTGATAGGCAGCGTGCGGAAAGTGGTAGTAAGTGAAATCGCTTGTGTTTTGGCAGTATGGTAAGGCGTGATTCATGAGTAAAAAAAATCGCGAAGACTATTTTGACACCGGGCATCTGGACTCAAATATTGGTCAGCAGACGATGCGCGGCGGGGCGATTACGGCGGTTGCGCAGGTTGTAAAATCGGTGGTTGAGATCGCGGCGACGGTTGTTCTGGCCAGGTTGCTGTTGCCTTCGGACTTTGGTCTGGTGGGGATGGTGATTTCGGTGACCGGGTTTTTGGCGATGTTCAAGGATCTGGGATTATCGATGGCGACGATTCAGCGCGAGCATATTGATCACGCGCAGGTGAGTACGCTTTTTTGGATCAATCTGGGGTTCAGTGCGTTGATCATGTTGATAACGGTGGGATTTGCACCGGTGTTAGCGTGGTTTTTTGACGAGCCGCGGCTGTTGTGGGTGACGATGGGGCTGGCGGGGGCGTTTATTTTTGGCGGTATGACGGTTCAGCACGAGGCGGTGTTGCGGCGGCAAATGCGGTTTGGGGCGATAGC
>JBEBSM010000007.1:0-26725 GCA_040394315.1 Lujinxingia vulgaris | reverse complement strand
ACTGGGTGGCTGATATTGTCGAGTATGCTGGGTTAAGCGTAGTTGTGAATAAAGCTCAGCAATGGTCATAACCATTATGCGAAAAATTCTTGTCATCAATGTCGACGCTAACTTACAGCGCGCGCTTAGTCGCGTTGCCGGTGAGCTAAAAGTCGAGCTGCAGAGCGTACAACGGTGGGAAGATGCGCGTCAGCAACTCGTCTTAAACCGTTATGACCTGGTGTGTTTGCATTACGACGATTTTCGTGTGGAAGGCCTGGATAGCTTCATTTTGCTGGATAACATTTTGCAAAAGGAGCTGACTCCGGGCCTGTTGTTGGTCGGTGCATCTTCAGCGCGCGCGCGTCAATTGTCGGAGTCACTGGAGTCCTTGCAACATACACTGGAGATCGGCAGCGCGAATGGCAATTTAGAATCGCGACTCCGAGCAACGATCGGGCCGATGCTTTCGATCGTCACGGCAACGCAGCCCGAGGGAAATTCTGCGCGTGGTGTATCGGGTCAGGATCGGTCGGTAAACCGAGAAGATAACACGATCGAGATGGAAGTACGGCTTCCTCAATACCGTGAAGGTAGTTTGGAGCGAACACCACTCACGCGGGTATTGTATGCGCTTGAGGTGCATCACTCGACGGGTACGTTGGAGCTTCGTCAGCAAAAAATCGTGCGGCGTTATCCGTTTGGAAATGGTCAGTTCATTGAAACCAAAGATCCGTCGTATTCCGAAAGCGACACACTGCAGAGTGCGTTTGCGTGGACGAATGGCGAGTTTTCTTTTGAGCCTCGGCCACAGGCTGTTGTAGGTCGGCAGCTCAGTACACATGCATTGATAATTTCCGGGATCAGGAAAAACCTTGGTCAGCGCCGTGCGATGGAATCGCTGATGCCGTTGATGAAGACTTATCCTGTGATTGTGTCCGAGTTTTGGGAGCGTCAAAAGCCGTTGCTGTCGTGGACGGAACTTCATTCGTTTATGCTTTTGTGTACCGGTCAGCAGACGCTGGAAGTTGTTCTCGGTAAGATGGGCGCTGATGTAACCGCGGGTTTTTTAGCGGCTTATATGGCGCGCGATACGGATTTGGTTTTCTTTCGTACTGAACCGACGTCGCGAACGGTGACTGTTTCGTACAATGGGAAAAAAGACGCTGCCAATCCTGGTTCTGGTGGTGCAAATGTTCTTCGTGAGGACAATGCACGCAAACAAACCAAAGCCTACCGTGCAGGTACGGGGGAGCGTGTCGAGCTTGAGCAAGAATTGAGCAGCGCCTACCAGGCAATTCAGACGAGTTCAGCGTACGAGATATTCGGGGTCTGGGAGGGCTGTGGACGTAATTTCGTCAAAGAGCGTTTTTATATTCTGGTCAAAGAACATCATCCCGATGTGTACGGTGGAAACGTATCGGATGACGTAAAGCGGTTGGCACAGCTAATTTTCATGAAAGTGAAAGACGCTTATGCCGAACTGATGAAGATTGAGACCGTACAAACCGCGCAGGATCCGTCGTTACAGCAGAAACTTCGGATGGAATCTGAATCTCCGGCTCGAAATCAGGCGGTGGATAAGCCGGTGATTGAAGCGAGGCGTAAACCCATCGACACGCCGCTGGCTACGCAGCTCAGCACGGAGCAGGCGGCCAAGTTGGCGGAAGGTCGAGGATTTAGTCGGCGCAATACGACGCCGATTGGTCTTGGGCGAGAGCCGTCTGAAGCGCATCCGGAAGTTAGTAAGGAAGCAGTTCGCAGTAAGGATCGCCAGGAAAAGATGGAGCAGCTTACGCAGCGTGCGACGCGTGCGCGTACGATTTCTGCAGCCGGGCTTACTTTGCCGGCGCCACCGGGGCGCTCTCAGACGCCACAAGATCGTGCGCCTACACCGGTTAGGGCGGGTCTACCGACCAGCGGGATCCGTACCGACGGTCCAAAATCAAGCGTTCAGCCATCGACTGCCAAAGACTTTTTTAATGAAGGCTTTGTGTTGTTTCGCAATAACCAGTTTACAGAGGCGATGGCTCAGTTGACCAAAGCCTATGAGATGGAGCCGGACAATGGTCTGTATCTGACTTTTTATGGTTATTGTCTCTTTTTGACAGATTCCGATCAGCGAGAAAAAAGCTTTGGGCTTTTGAACAAGGCGCTGGCTACCAAACATCGGCAGGCTATGCCGGATGCACATTTGTTTTTGGGGCGTGTGTTGGTGGCCGATAACAAGCTACAGCGTGCTCGTGAGCACTTTGAATATGCACTTCAGCTCAATCCTGGGAGTGTGGATGTGAAGCGCGAGCTGCGTTTGGTCGAGTCACGTCTCAGTGAACAGAACAAAAAAGGCGGTTTGTTTAAAACGTTGTTCAAAAAATAGCAGATTTGACATAGTGTGCGTCAATCCTTTGGCGTATGACAAAGGGGTGGATAGAGAATCAGCGTTAATGTGCTTGAGTAGGCTATAGTTATGTCGAAAATCATTGGCATCGATCTGGGTACGAGTAATTCTTGCGTGGCAATTATTGATGGTGGAGAACCGTTGGTATTGCCGAACAGCGAAGGTTCACGCACGACACCTTCGATGGTGGGTTTTACCGAGGACGGCGATCAATTTGTCGGTCAGCAGGCTAAGCGCCAGGCGATTATTAACTCGGGTCGCACGATTTACGATATTAAGCGGCTGATAGGCCATAAGTTTAAGTCCGATGTTGTGCGCCGTCATGCGAAGTTGTTGCCGTATAAGATTGTCGAAAATACCAATGCGGATGCCTGGGTTGAGGTAAACGGGCAGCCTTATAGTCCGCAGGAAATCTCGGCGATGATCATGCGCAAGATGAAGCAGACTGCCGAAGATTATTTTGGGACCGAGATAACCGAGGCTGTGATCACGGTTCCTGCCTATTTCAATGATGCGCAGCGCAGCGCGACCAAGGATGCTGGCAAGATTGCCGGTTTGACGGTTCGTCGAATCATCAATGAGCCGACGGCTGCAGCGCTTGCGTATGGGTATAACAAGGGCCAGGACGTAAATCTGGTCGTCTTCGATCTGGGCGGTGGCACGTTTGATATTTCAATCGTGCAGTTGCGCGGCGGTGTTTTTGAGGTTGTCGCAACGAGTGGCGATAATGAGTTGGGCGGTGAAGACTTCGATCGTGCGGTACTGGAGTTCTTGCTGGAACGCTTTAAGTCAGACACGGGTATTGATGTGTCTGGCGATAAAATGGCGCTACAACGTCTCAAGGAAGCTGCAGAAAGTGCAAAGTGTGAGCTGTCGACGCTGACGGAGACCAATATCAATCTGCCGTTTTTGGCGGTTGATGATTCTGGTCCGCGCCATCTTTCTTTGTCCTTGTCACGCTCTCATTTGAATGACCTGGTTTATGATCTGGTGGAACGACTGGAGGCGCCGTGTTTGCTGGCGCTTAAAGACGCGGGCTTAGACAAAGCACGGATTGACGATATCTTGCTCGTCGGTGGCATGACACGCATGCCGCTCGTGCAAGAGCAGGTTGAAGAAATCTTTGGTAAGAAGGCGCATCGCGGCGTGAACCCGGACGAGGTCGTGGCGCTTGGAGCAGCGGTTCAATCGGGTATTCTGGGCGGTGAGGTGCGGGAAGTCATCTTGCTGGATATCACGCCGTTTAGTCTGGGTATTCGGGTTGCTGGCGATCGATTTAGCCCGATTATTTCCAAGAATACTTCGATTCCGACGATGGCGACCAAGGTATTTACGACGACCGAGAATAACCAGGATATGGTTACGGTCACGGTTTTGCAGGGCGAAAACGATACCGCGAGCACGAATAAATTGCTCGGGATGTTTAACCTGACTGGCATCAGTCCAGCGCCGGCGGGGATGCCACGGATTGAGGTAAGTTTCGAGATCGATACCGACGGAATCGTAAGCGTATCGGCCAAGGACTCGCGGACCAATGTTTCGCAGTCGATCACGGTCGAGGGTCATTCGGGTTTGAGTCCTGAAGAACTACAGCGCGCAATTCAGCGAAATTCTGGTTGAAAGAAGTCGACTAGAAATCTGGAAATTGAAAAAATAAGGGCAGGAGTGCCCGGGGTGGAAAGCGGCTTTCAGGTAGTTGCTGTGCGGTTTTTCGGGGGTGGCATCTAGGATGCGTGGTCTTTCTGTGGGCTTTTTTCTTGCGGGAAATCCGCGTGGAATTGGTGCAATTGCATGCGCCAGTCGACTCCGACGATCTGTCCGGCTTTCATTTCTTGCCAGACGTTTTCGCCCTGGAGTGGCTCGCTTGAGATGAGCAAATGATTGACGAAGCCGGAATCCGTTGGGGCTTCGCATACTTTATCGAAACTGGCGCAGCGCGCGCGATCGGGGCATCGGTTTTTGTAGGTGCTGTAATAGAGTTCTTTGCCACCCTGATGGGCGAGCATGACGTGGCCGTTGGTGAGGAGGATGCTTAAATAAAACTCCTGCTCGGCTGCGGACTCCATACAGTTGAGGCCGGTGATTTCCTGGATCTGGTTAACCGTGAACTGAATGGCTGCGGCAACGTCGTTAATCGGTGCGCCTTTGCGGTGCACGTCGATGCGCTGTGCCATATTTGACATCAAAAGATAGAAAATCACTTCGCTGTCGGTGTCGCCGAGTACAAAACGTCGAAAAACGGGTGAGACTTTTTCGAGTAATACGGCTCGATGTTTTTCAAAGTCCGGGATCTGGCCGTTGTGCGCGAAAATCCAACTGCCGTACTGAAACGGATGGGAGTTGAGGATCGAAAGTGTTCCGACCGTGGCGCGGCGAAGATGTGCGACCACGGTTTCGGAACTGACGATTCCTGAAACGCGACGGAAAAGAGTGTCGGTAACCGCAGTCGACGCACTTTTGATGACGTGCGGGATACCTTCGACGTAATAGGCTACGCCCCAGCCGTCCGGGTGGCGTTCGCTCTGGTGTAGTAAGGCGTTATCGGCGCTGACCAGGCTGTGGTGTACCTGGCTCACGATGACGGAACGAAATCCAAATAGTCGGCACATCGTGTCAGCTCCTGGTTGATGAAAAGTAAAAGCGAGGAAAATTCGGTTCGATCATTCGGCTTCGTACAGTGCTTTGACGATCGCATCCTGGTGAGGTCTATAATAACCGGATAATTTCGCGGTGTCATTGAATAGGATCGAATAAGCGATAAGTCGTCCGGAACGCGTGTATAAATATCCGCTCAGTGCGGTAACGTGGTCGAGTGTTCCGGTTTTTGCGCGTAGATTTCCGACCAGTGGTGTGTCGTTCAGACGTCCTAGCAGCGTGCCGTCGATGCCTGCGATGGACAAAGATGCCAAAAATTCGGGTGCGTATCTGTGATCACGCATATAGCGCAAAAGCTGGACAAATTGGCGCGGACTGACTTTGTTTCCGTCGTACAATCCGCTGCCGTTCAGAAGACTGTAGGAGCCTTTTCCAAAGCCAGCGCGCTGCAAAAAAGCGCTGGTCTGGCCAAGCGATGCTTCCCAGGTTGTGGGAGTTTCTGGATTCGATCCCAGCGCAAGCAGGAGCTGTTCAGCCATGAAGTTGTTGCTGGATTTGTTCATGGTCGCTACCAGGTTGCTGACCGGTTGCGAGTCGTGTGTGTAAAGCGTTTGCGCGTCTTTGGGCGTTGCGCCGGTGCGAACTTTGCCGGTTACCTGAATGCCGACCGTTTCGAGTGCGTTGCGAAATGCAGATCCGGCAAATAGTGGCGGGTGATCAATGCGTTTTCGAATCGCGATAGGCTTTGCCGATTCGCCAAGTTTTCCGGAAAGCGTGATGATCGTTCGCTCGGCATCGCCTTTGGCTTGAACGTGCACGCGCGACGAGCGGCCGGCAATCGTCTGTGTATTATTGACGATCTCAACGTGCGCATTGGGCGGATCGAGGCGCACGTGAACCGGTTCGCCGTTGGCGGCTGGTGTGATGAGCAGTGTGACAGCATTAAAATTGATCGAAAACGCGCCGATAGCCGGGCGGTAGGACGCATCGGTGTTTTTTTGATCGTATCCCGGTGGAATGTAGCCGCCATCGAAGTAGAGATCGTCGATGACAAGATCTCCCTGGATATGTCGAATACCTTGCTGGCGCAGCTGACCCGCCCAACCCAATATATCAGTATAAAACAACGACGCCTCGCCCTCGCCCTGAACATACAGGTCGCCGGGGATGGTATCGCCATCGACCTTGCGTGTACGTAGATGGGTTTTGAATCGGTAATTCGGGCCGAGCACATCGAGCAGGGCGGCGCTGGTGATGAGCTTCATGTTACTGGCGGGATTCATGCCGGCGTCTGCATTTCTTGAGTATAAAATATCGCCCGTGGCGACGTCGACGGCGTGGATGCCGATTTTGGTGGCGCCGACTTCCGGTCCAGCAAGTGCTGCGTCGATGGTGGCACGCAGTTTGTTAAAGGTCTTTCCGGTGTCGCGCTCAAGATAGCGCTCGGATTTAATTTGCTCGGTATCGGACAGCGCGCTCGCGGTAGCCCCGGACGGAACCGAGGAGGGGGTAGCGCCGGCCAGTTCCTGCGCGGTTGCCGATGAGAGGGGGGCAAGGCTGAGAAGACCGGTCAAAAGAAGGGAAGAAACGGCGGATAGACGCAGTGTGCGATATGGAAACGGAGCCATTGGACGTGCTCAAAAGTAGGAGGGAAATAAACAGAATAGAAGCCGTGAAAATAACGGCGTATTCATCGTAACACAAATCAATCGTCGCGATCAGACGGAGTTATTTGTTGGGTTTCGGGCGTCGGAACGGGTTTGACACCGGTGTCGGGGGGCGCTTCCATCAGAATATAGACCGCAGCCATGACGAGCATCATCACGACCGCAACGACTTCGTAGGGCATGCGTTGCTGGGTGAGGAAATTATCGGCGAAAAACCGGCCGCGCGAGCGTTGTCGGATAAATCCCTGGACGTTGTCCACGAAATCATCGGGTGCAAACTCGAAAGGTATTTTTCGCACGACTTGCATGACCGACACAAAGCGCTCGTGGGCCTGCTTGAACTCCGAATCGTTGTCCAGACGGTGTTGGAACGCTTGGCGCTCGTCATCGTCGAGTTCGTCATCGAGCCAGGCGTTAAAGAGGATATCCTGTTCGCTCAGGCTATCTTCTTCTTCGATGGTGTTTTTATCGGTCATGATCACCTTTTCCTGTCATATTTCGCTCTAAAACAAGGTGGTTCAATTGCCGTAGCGCGCGTCGACGTATTCTTTGAGTGCGACGCGCGCGCGAAACAACCTGCTTTTGACGGTACCTTCGTTGAGTTCGACGATTTCTGAGATTTCCTTGTAACTAAGGTTTTCGATGTCACGTAGCACCAGGATCAGTCGGAAGTCTTCGTTGAGTTGTGAGAGGCCTTCTTGGACGATGGCCTCCAGTTCGTTGCCGAGCGCCTGGCCATCGGGTCTGGGAACGTCGGCGCTGAGTGGACTTTCGCTGAGTGCGGCGTGTTCTGGATCATCAATGGCATCGTGCTTTTGATACGAACGCCTGGCCAGGTATTTTAGGCGGTTTTGGGCGCGATTGATGGCGATTCTGTACAGCCATGTTGAGAATTTAGAATCGCCTCGAAAAGAGTCGATGTATTTGAAAACTGCCACGAATACTTCCTGGGCAACGTCTTCTGCCTCGGAGCGATCGCCAACGACGCGCAAGCAAATATTGAAAACTTTGTGCTGATAGACGAGTACACATTCTGTGAAGGCGTCTTCGTCGCGCGCCTTGAGACCGCGGATCATTTTTCGTTCGCGACGAGTATTCATTACATCAGCCAGCAGCTATAGCGCACAGTAATTTACATTGTACTCGTCCACCCTTGTCCTGAATATAGGACAAGGGTGGCGCCACAAAGTTCCAAAATAGGGTTATGGGGCGGGCTCGTCGGGCGTATCGTTTGCGTCGGCTTGACTGGCCAGCGCAGCGTTTTGTGGCGCGCGCGCGCGTCGATAATCACGGGTGATTCGCGTGATCAGATAGACGAGTATGAGTAGACCGACCGCCAGGCTGATGATTCCAGGCCAGGCACTCAGCGGCGGGTCGTAGGTGGGCATGGATGTATCAAGTGGGATCACGGTCGCAGTCGTGCTGACCAGGTGACGTCCACGCGGGCGACTTCGCCATCTGGGGTGGTTCCGATAACCTGGAGGGTAAGTTCTTCGCGTTTTCGGCTGGCGCGCGCGCGATCCATCCAGGCGGCGACTTCGGCGCCCTGATCGCAGGAGAATACGATGTCTGTGTAGGCAGAACGGGGGAATTCGGCCTGGATCGATTTTACGATCGGCGCGAATTTGTCGGGTGAGTTTTGCTCGTGTAGCAAAACGATCGTGCCGCAGGCGGCTTCGGCGGCCATCAGTGTGGCGGCAAAGTAGGTGGAACCGAAAATGTTCTGGCTGCGCCAGCCGTGTGGCAGGCGGACTTCGCAGCGTTCGAGGTCGAGATAGTCGATGCGTGCGCCGGCCAGTGCCAGAAGCGGCATGCGAACAGCGAGCATGCTTTGAAAAAGCGGCTTGGTGGTCAATACACGACGAAATGCGGAAGCGCGTAATCCAAGCTGCGAATCTAAGGTGGAAGGGGTTGTACGGCGCATGTAATCAATCCTTAATAGAGTAAAAATCGGAATAGGAGAGCTTTGTGTTATGACATAGAAGTACATACGTCATAAATGCAAAATAACGAGTATCTGTAAAAGTATGTTGTGTTAGAGTAGCCGGGTTTGAGTGAGAAGATCGCTTACAGGTTGAAACTACTTTCGAATTTCCATGACTGATATCGTAAGAACATTGGGGCGCTACGAATTGCACCGCCGAATTGCGGCCGGTGGCATGGGTGAGATCTTTGTTGCGAAATCACGTGGAGCGGGTGGTTTTGAAAAGACCGTTATTATTAAGACGATCTTACCTCACTTGGCCGACGAACAGGAGTTCGTCACGAAGTTTTTGGACGAAGGACGCATCGTCGTCAACCTTACACACGGAAATATCGTTCCCGTATTCGATATGGGTGAGGAAAAAGGCGAATATTTCATTGCGATGGAGTATGTCGCCGGCCGTGATTTGCGCGATATTTTGCGGCATCTCAACGTCAGTGGTCGTGTTTTACCGGTAGAATATTCACTTTACATTCTGATCGAGCTTAGCAAGGGCCTGGGTTATGCGCATCGAAAAACCGATGAGCAGGGCGTTCCGCTGGGAATTGTACATCGCGACGTGAGTCCGTCAAATGTACTGCTGTCGCGTGAAGGCGAAGTAAAGCTGATCGATTTTGGGATTGCGCGGGCGACGGGGAAATCGTCGGTTACGGTGTCGGGGCGGATTCAGGGCAAGTGTTGCTACATGAGTCCGGAGCAGGCGTCGGGCAAGAATGTGGATGCGCGCAGTGATATTTTTGCGGCCGGCGTGCTTTTGTATGAGATGCTCACCGGTATCCGGCCGTTTGAGGGCGACAGCGATTTAGAGACGTTGGAGCTTGTGCGCTCGTGTAATTTTGATGCTCCGGGAGTTTTGAATACGGAGGTTGATGCCGAACTCGATGCGATCGTGACGCGAGCGTTGGAGCGTGATCCGGCGGCGCGCTATCAGACGATCGAAGAGATGCAAATTGCGCTTACGCAACGGCTGTACGGCGGCGGTCACACGGTAACAAGCGGCGAGATTGCGCAGTTTTTGGGTGAGTTGTTTCCGGAAGGGGTGGAGCCGGAGGCGCTGCGGATAAAGTCGGGGATGTTTGGAAATGTCACGACGCCATCCGGTCTGGACCTGGACGCGGCGTTCAATTTCGAACTCGCCCGGCTTGGCCAGGAGCCGGAGCTAGATAAACAGGTTACGGCCGCCGGGATTTCGATTGGAAATTCCGCGGTTTTTGGCGAAACAGCGCCTGCGATAGAGCTGCCGAGCTCAAATCGTGACAAAACAGCGGACGATATTTCGGGCTCAGTCGAGAATTTGAGTCAAATCAGCCAGCCATACAGTGTTGAGGATGAAAATTCTAAGAGCGGTATTGACGACTTAATGCGGCCGCCGTCACGTAATTCCAAGCGTTGGCTGAGCGTGGCGCTTTTGCTTGGCGTTGTACTGGGCTCGGGTGTGGTGTTCTGGGCATTTGGTCCGTTCGCAAAGGGATCGCTGGTTTTGAAAAGCGAGCCGGTGGGTGCACAGATTTTTGTGAATGGTGCGCAGCTCGTGGGCCAGACGACGCCGCATACGCTGGAGCTGCCGGCCGGGATGCACAACATTCAGCTCATGTTGGACGGTTACGAATCGCGAAATTTCACCTTGAATCTCGGTCGCCGTCAGACGCTCGTTCTGGATCATGCGGACACAGTTTTGAAGCCGATTCGCATGGAACCGCTTGAGCTCAGGCCGCCTGTCGCGTCAGAAAAGCCGGTCGAAGACGTGAAACCGGAAAGCGTTGGTCCGAGCGCTGGCGCCGAAAAAACCGAAGTTGCGACAGCGGATGTGGATGTGAAGGCGATAATTCCCGCAGCGTTGCCGACTGACGCCCCCAAAACAGGCAATCCTTCCGATCCACGGCCATCTCGTGCCGCTCGCCAGGTTCGCGTTCGGATCGATTCCAGACCATCCGGCGCGCGCATCGCCGTGAACGGAATGGCGCTGGGAACGGCGCCGGTCGAGGCGGAATACAGCACCCTGTCGACCTTGCAGGTGCGTGCGGAGCTGGCAGGTTATGCGCCGCAGGAGTCGTCGCATACGGTCAGTCGTTTGAATCATGGACAATTGATCGTGGAGCTAGCAGCGCTTGAAATGGGTTGTCTGGATTTTCGGGCAATGGAGCCTGCGCATAATGAATTGACGATCGATGGTCGGCGGCTGGAAGGACGTCGGATGATGCTCAAAGGCCACCCGTTGTCGGTGGGCAAGCATACGATCCTGGTGCGAAATCCGGATGCGGGTCGTGAAGAGACGTTTTCGTTTACGATTGAGCCGGGACCGCGTTGCACGTATCTGGGCGTGTGGGAGCCGGAGCGCTAATCTCATTCGTGATAAAATACGTGCAACGGGCCGGTTGTGCGCGGTGTAAAATGGCGTGATCGGGCACATGTAAAAATCGGGAGAACCTAGATCGCGGGGCTGGAAAGTCGCGTGGTTACAAGGCCATCTGAGTTTTCGCCCCGGGCCGGGTTGTTGTTTTTGGAAATGGAACCTGGGTTCGAGTTCTGATGGACCTTGCGCGGAAAAATGGAACCTGAGTTCGGGTTCTGATGGACCTTGCGCGGAAAAATGGAACCTGAGTTCGGGTTCTGGCGGCCGTTGCGCGGAAAAATGGAACTTGAGTTCGAGTTCTGGCGGCCGTTGCCCTGAAAAATGGAACCTGAGTTCGAGTTCTGGTGGCCGTTGTGCGGAAAAATGGAACTTGAGTTCGAGTTCTGGTGGCCGTTGCGCGAAAAAATGGAACTTGAGTTCGAGTTCTGGTGGCCGTTGTCCGGAAAAATGGAACCTGGGTTCGAAAAACCTGAAAGCAGGGCATCTGAAAATTGGGGGAACCAAGATCGTGGGGTTGGAAATCCGCATGGTTGTTGGGTGAATCTTGGTTTTGACCCCGGGTAAACGAGAATTTCCATGCGATTATCAAGCGGTGGAAATACGATAAGTTGACACCTCGCTGATCAGGTGGGACTTTGTAAATACCTGTGGGTGATGCATTGTCAGGGAGAAGTGAATTTGTGTGCGTGCGTTCTTTCATAAAGGGATGCCGCCTTATAAGTTATGGTGGAGTGCCGTGTGACGTTGTTTGAGCACATCTTTACCTGTCGTTGTTCTAAAAATGTCGGGTTTGTTCGATTATTGTTTCAAGTACAACTACTGACGTTTGCGGTCGGTGTGCTGTTTTTTGCGCAGCCGGTGCAGGCTCAGGTTGAATTGTCGTCGGCGCAGGCGCGCACGGCGCAGTTTGTATTTATTATCGATGACTCGGGGAGCATGCGTGTAAAAACGCGGGAAGGTCCGGCGGCAGATCCGGAGCGTCTTGCGGTTTTTGGTGCGCGTTCGATGCTGAGCATGCTTGATGACAGCGACGAAGCGGCGATTGTGCGGCTCAACGGGCCGGCGGACGGCGAGTCGTTGATGCCGATCGCGGCGTTGTCGGAGAATCGCAAGAAGTTGGAGGGGTTGCTGTCGCTGGACGGGGTGATTGCGAAATATCCGGGTAAACATACGCCGTGTGATTCGGCGATGGCGGCGGTGAAAAACCAGCTCAATGCGGCGTATCGACCGAATGTGATGCAGGTTGTGATCTTTTTGACGGACGGCGAATGCACGGGCAAACAGCCGGTGGCGTCGGAGTTTTTGAAAGGTCTGCGCTCGCACGACGATTCGTTTTTTCAGTTCTATTTGTTGCGCTGGCGTGGTCGTGAATATTCAAAATCGCTGGTGACGTTGGCCAATGAAACCAACGGCGTCGCGGCGGTTGTTGGCGCAGAAGATCCGACCGAGATCCTGGCGCCGTTTGCGAGCGTTTTGTCGCGCTCACAGGGGTATGAAGCGTATTTGTTGACGCCGAACCAGCATGTTTTGGATGCTCACAAAGGTGCAAAGCGCATGCGTTTGCTGGCGGTTGCGCCGGATCGCGGTCAGGAACTGTCGTTTTCGATCAATGCGACGGTGAAGGGTGAGCAGCCGAAGGTTCTGGGTGCGGCGCGCAAGGGCGTTCATCAGTATCAGGATGGCAAGCGATATCGTTATGCGGCGCTCGATTATTTGCCAGGCTCAACGCCGGTGACGGTTGAGGTGAGCGGTGCTGGCAAGGATTGGAAGGTCGTGGCGATTCCGGAATATCGGCTTTTTGCCGATATGAAGTTGCGTGAAGGAAATTGCGCTGCTGGATCTGGAGCAGGAAAAGACGTTCATTATGTGGAGGTCGGAAAGGGCGTTTGTGCGACGGTTGAGCTTGTAAATCAGGATGGTCAGATTGTGACGGCTGATGTGGCGGGTCGTGGGACGGAAGCAAAAATTTTGTATAAGGCGCCAACGGCTGCGAAGGCTGTCGGGTTGCCAGCGAGTCGTTCGGGCGATGCGCCGCGTTTTGTGTTTGAGCGCGCGAATCTGGCGGAGGGCGATTATATTTTGACGCCGGTTATCACGTTGACGTCGTCGAGCAATCAGGCGGGTGTGGAGATCCGGGGTGCATCGCGTGCGTTGCAGGTTTCTTCGCAGCGCATTGTGGCCAATCCGTCGCGACTGGATTTTGGTGTGCTGGTTCCGGGTGCGGAGCAGCATCATTCGATGACGTTGCAGGGGAATTTTTCGAGTGGCCGTGGCCGGCTGGTGGTCGCGGGTCGAAAGGATGTGCCGGATTGTGTGACCTTTAGTTTGAGTGGTGTGGCGGAGGGCGAGGGGCAGACGATTCATGCGAATCAGCCGTATTCGGTGGCGGTTCATGTGGCGCCGTATTGTGGTCCGACGGCGTTTCAGCGTGCGTTGGATTCGGCGTTGCACATTGAGTTTGATCGTTCGGCGAACGCGCAGGCAATGCCGTCGGTTGTGATTCCTTTTCAGGCCAAGTTAAACAATCAGATCGCGTTGCCGGCAGTGATTGCGACGACGCTTGAGGCGGGGAAAACCAGGGACGTGAATGTGCGTCTGAATGGAAATGGCCTGCGCGATTTGGAGTTTGAGGCGATGCTGCCGCCGGTTCAAGAGCGTGCTGGCTGGCCGGGAAAAGAGCTGCATGTCGCGTTTGTGGATGCGGACGGGAAGACGATTCGTGATGATTCGGGAAAGCCAGTCTTATCGCAGTCGGTCGTGTTTGAGGCGGGCGATTTCTCACAAGATAAAAAAGCAAAAACCAGGGCAGGTGCGCCGCTTCGTGTGCGTGTTTTGTCGGAGGTTTGTTGTGGCGGCGGCACGTATTCGACGGAACTTGTGTTGGTTCCGGTGAGTGGAAGTCGTGTGCCGGTGCGGATTCCGGTGGAAGTAACGGTTGAAGAGGCCGGGCTGTGGAGTTGTTGGGGACCAACGATTTTGCGGGTTTTGGCAGGGCTTTTTGTACTGTTGATGCTGTTGTATTTGTTCAACATGTATCGGAATTCACGGTTTTTGCGACGTGATGCGCTGGCTAGTCGGATCGTGCCGTTGTTGTGGGATGATTTTGGCGATGCGCGGCCAAATACGCGTGCGGCGGTTGAAGTGCAAAAGATGTTGCGTCGTGATTTGACGCGTCGAAAGCGTGCGATGGCGTGGCTGAAGGCCAATCCGTTGCGTTTTGGTTTGCCGGGCGGCGCGTACAACGAGTGTTGTGAGATTGTGCTGGATCAATCGGCGAATGTGATGCGCTCGAGTCTTCGGAATCGGGAAGGCGCGGATTATTTCGAGACGATTACGAAAAACCCACGGCTGGGGCTTGCGAAAATATACGTGAGTGCGCGTGGCGGCACGACGTTTTTTACGGTCAAGGCGGAAGGAAATCGGGTCGGAACGTTTTTTATGCAGGACGACACTTTTGGGTTTGATGGTGGATTTGGCGACGAAGAAGCGTTCGTTGCGCAGGTCACGACGTTGCGGCGCGCGACGGAATTGCATGTTCTGGATTCGCAGCGTGAGCCGGATACGATGGCTGGATGGCGCGTGGGCTGAGTGGTTTTCAGTCGGTTGGATGTTTGAAGATATATAATAATAGAAAGTATTTATTGAGTTGATTTTAGATACGCATAACCTGAGGAAGTACTCATGAGCGAGCGTCAAAACCTGGTTGTCGACGAGTTACTGACCAAACCGAGCACGATTTCACCGACACTTTTTGTGGGTGTGGGTGGAGCTGGTTGCCAGATGGTGGTGCGTATAGCGCGTCATTTGCAGCGTCGATCTGATTATTCGGAACGCTATAAAAACCTTGTGAAGGTCGCGCTGATCGACACGAATATCAACGATCTGGAAGCGTATCGTGAGGATGCGGACGAATCGTTTTTGATCAGTGATTTTGAGAAGGAAGCGTACGCAAATCTGGCGTCCGGGAAGCTTTTCCTGGAGGCAGATTCGTATTTTACGCAGTGGGTTCCGCAGAATTACCGTTTTCGCGCGGGTGATACGGCTGGTGCCGGGCAGATTCGGATCGAGTCCAGGCTGGGGTCGTATTATCAGAAAAAGCACGGAAATATGGTGCCGCGTTTTCGCAGGTTGCTGGAAGAATTGAAGAATCATGAGCATGGACATCGTCGTTTAGATACGTCGGAAATCCGGATTGTGATGTGTTTTTCGGTGGCTGGCGGCACGGGTTCGGGCAGTGCGTTGTCGATGGCGTATATGCTTCGGGATCAGGCGCGTGCGCTTGGCAAGCCGAATATGATCGGTGTTTGTGTGTTGCCGGGTGTGTTTGAGGACAAGACCGGGGCGAACAAAGACGGGACGTTTGCGAACAGTTATGCGGCGCTCAAAGAGTTTGAGCACATGATGAAGTTGGGTGCGCCGGATTCGTCGTTTTATCCGGAGGGCGGTCGGGAGTTTCATTACGATCCGTCGGATGAGAGCAAAACGATGGTTCGTGATAAGCCGTTTGAGTTCATGTATATCGTTGATAAACCTGAGAGTTTCAGTGTGAGTCGGCCGGTGGATGCGGCGGCGGATGCGTTGTATTTGCAGCTTTTTTCGCCGTTGTTTGCGGTGCAGGCGGGCGATTACGACAACTATACGCAGCATCAGCGGTTTTTGGTTCCGCATGACTTTGAGGCGAAGGGGATCCCTGGGTTTTCGTCGTTTTATGGCTCGTTTGGTGCGGCTGTTTTGCTGGTGCCGGTGGCTGGAATCATCGACTATTGCAGTCGTTCGGCCGCGCTGGGTTTGATGCGGGGGAGTTTTCTCGGTGAGATTCCGGGAGATCCGGCGTATCAGATGCTGCGGACAAATTCGGAGCCTTATTATGAGGTTACGGAGCGTGAGGAAGAGGGTGCGCGGCCGGTAAAATTTGCGGATTTTGCAAAGAAGGAAGAAGGCGTTCGCAATACGCTTCGTGATCGGTTGTTTCAAAAGCGCGTGCGCTTGCTGGCGAAATGCGAGTTTGATGCGGGTGCTTTTGATCGTTTCACGGAGATGTTTAGGCATGGGCAGCGTCTTGGTGAGTATCCAAGAGAGAATGGAACGGTTGGATTTGATCAGAATCGGGTGAAGGCGGATCGTGAACAGCTTGCGAATCGTGGGATGAATTTCTCGATTGGTGCGCTGGTTTTGGAAGCGGTTTGTGGGACACAAAAGGGCGGGCAACCGGCGTTGTTGGGAGCGGCCAAGTCTTCGATCAATTCCGCGTTGGATCAGCTTCGTTCGGATAACACGGTCGAGAAAAAATCGTTCGTGCGTGAGTGGACCGGGCGGGCGACGTACTGGACGGAAGAGCTCAAGCGGCGTGGTATGCGTCAGTTGATGGGCGGATTTACCAGTCATGGAATCACGTATCCCGGGATGGAAGAGTTGCTCGAACTGAAGTTTATGGGCGATGCGACCGAGGAAGTGAGTCTGGCGGCGAAGCGGTTTGCAGTGCTTGCGATTCGCGAAGAATTGGCCAGCGAGACTCGCCAGCCGGCGGCGTGGGCGGGCTGGGATCTGGCGGGTTTGAGTGAAGATGACAGCTTAAAAGATAAAGATACGCCGGATTTGATCAATCGTTTGCTTGAGCAGGCCAGCGAGCGTGCGTTTAACGAAGTGTATCGTGAGTTTTTGGAGTTGCGTGCGAATCTGCGCGATAAACTGAGCGAATCGGTGCGTGTAATGCGTACGTTGGAGCTTGGTTTTGATGACTTTGAGCGCGACCAGGCGCGGAGTCTGGAGCGTCTGCGTGAGCAGGGTGATGATTCGGCGAACCAGTATGTTCTGGATGCGGAAGCGTTGCAGATCGAGAACGGTCGTCGGATGTGGGACTTTTATTTCCGCGATCAGGTGTCGAGTTTGCCGGAATTGAGCATGAGTAATCCGGCGGTTCAGCAGCAGTTGAGTGGGACGGTTCGTGAGCTGAGTTTGCGTGGATCGGGAACGGCCACGGCGACGCTGAATTCGTTGTATGATTCGCTGAGAAAACATGCGGAGCGGATGCTGACGCCGTATATTGGTGGGGACATAAAAGCGCGAGATCCGGTGCGGCGTGATGGTTTGACGTTGTCGAAGGCGCTTGAGCTTGAGGTGACGTATCGCGCGATTTACATGAGTAATCTGGATAGTATTCAGGCGCGTGGCGGCGATGCGATTGGTGAGGTGATTGCGAAATATCGTGCGCTTCCGTTGGAAAAACGCATCGATTTGAGCTTGCCGATTCATCAGGATTATTTGCGTGACAAGGTGCGTCGCGTGGTCAATGAGAAGGCTGCGTTGTTGTGCAGCTATGATGAATCGCGCGACCAGCATGGTGGCGTGCGGCCGAATCATGTTTTTCTGGCGGCGATCGATGCGAACTTTGAAAACTCAAGCATTTCGCAGGCGTTGCAGGGCTCGAATATTGCGAACCTAAAATGGGTGAAGGAGGGCTGGCATAATCCTCGGGAGATTATTTTCTACCGCGCGGTTTTGAATGTGCCGCTTTATGTGTTCGGGCGCATGGATGAAATGAAGGATTATTACCATCGTTTCAAGAGTCTTTCGCGGCGCTCGAAGGTTTTGCACATCGATAAGAACTGGGAAAACACGCTGCCGGATCTCGACCCGGATAGTGCGCAGGAGCATCATCGTCAGGCGATGTTGCGTGATCACATCATCAATTTTGCAGCGTTGTTGACGATCGTCGAGCCGATGAGTGGTCATGGTTATATTATTTATCGCGATGGCATGTACTGGCTGCGCGATCCGAATCGGATCATGAATTCATTTCCGGGAATGCCGCAGGGCAAGGATGATGAAAGCAAGACGGCGCTGGGTGCGACGATGTCGATGGCGATCGAGCATTTGCCGGAAGTCTTGAATGAAGAGCGTGTAAAATATCTGTCGTATCAGCAGGTATTGCATGCGGTTCGTGAAGGGATTGCGCCGCAGGTTTTGCGTCGGGTTGTGGAGTTGCCGTTTCAGTGGCGTCGCAGTCGTGATGAGCTTCGTACGCAATATGGGAGTGCGCCGACGGCGTCGCAGCAGCTTAGGTTGGGCGATTTTAGCGATGCCTTTAATCGCTTGAAAGAAGCGCTCGAAGGACTGCTGGGTGAGCTGCATAATCTGGAAAAAGAGCGCAATACGATGGGTGGCGACGCGAGTGCAAACTCGGCGGGATTGAGTGCGCGCGATGCTTCGGAGAACTTGCGTCAGAGCGTGGAAATCCTGCGTGGATTCCGTGAAAGCTGGAATGCGATGGAAAATCCGGAGCAGAACATGGTGGTTCCGCAGGGTTTTCATGCGTTGTTCCGTCCGCTGGATGAAGGCGAGTTGAATTCGACGCTTCAGAGTTTGCGGATTGGTAATTTTGATATCGCCAGCTCGCCGGCCGCACCGGTGATTAACAAAACGACTGGTAGTGTCGATGAAAGCTAACGAAATGTCGCCGGGTAACGGAGGCAATGTCTATCCGTCGCCGACCATTGTGGTCGGCGTGGGGCGCTTCGGGCTGTCGGTTCTGGAGCGTCTCGGCGAGGATTGGATGTGGCTGAGCACATCGGATGGGGGGGATGCGTCGCTGAGCAATTTGCGGCTTTTGCATTTGCACGCGGATGATGATTCGGCGGCTGGTTGGCAGGAGCGCGAGCGTCCGCTGGCGTTTTTAGCGAATTATGTGGGCGGCGATGACTTGCCGATGCTTGCGCTTCGGTTGGTGATTTTGCGTTCGCTCGGGCTGGTTCGTTATCAGGGCGGGATGTACCAGGTTGCGCTTCCAAAGGATGCCGGTGCGGTTGATAAACGTGGCAATGGGCAGACGCGTCGTGTGCGTCGGCGGCGGTTTTTTAAGTGGTATAATCTGAGTCCAGATCCGCTGGTTTCGATGGAGCGCTTGCGTGTGCAGGCGGAGAGATCGAGTTCGTTGGATGTGTTTTTGACGCCTATTATTGAGCGTGTTTTGCACGGTCATAGTCCGGCGATTTTGTTGGGTTTGATCGGGCGTTGTCGCGCGCTTTTGGAAGGTCGAGATCCGTCTCCCTGGGCGTGGGTTCGCGAGCAATGGCCGAAAGCGATTGATGGATCGGCGGGTGATTTGGCGGGCGTGCAGATTCCGTTTTCGCGGGCATGGTTGTCGGAAGATGACGAACTTGGGTTGTTGGAAGGTGCTGCGCCGGAGCCGATGGCGGGTTGGAATGCGTGGTGGATGGCGTTTGAGGCGTTAAAACCTGATAAAATGCGTAATTTTGGGGTGAAAACGCCGGATTCAACGCTTGATTTGCAGGTTCCGACGGTTTTTGCGCCGACGGACGTTGATTTGCAGTCGCCGCTCAATCCGTTGTCGATGTTGAGAGTGGACTGGGAAACGAATGGTTGGCGCGCGGATATTATGTCGGGCGCGGATCGGGTCGAATTCTTGCCGGTTGCGGCAAGTATGTTTCGGCTGGGTTTTTTCGATCATGATCGTTCGTCGAATATCCATGCGGATCATCATGCGCAGTTTTCGGAGCGATTGCAGTTGTTGGGGCAGCAGTTGCATCGTGGTCTGGTGCGGTTGTGGACTGATTTGCAGCGCAGTCGTGTGGACGATATCGATGTGCTGGAAGATGAGCGTCGGCGGTCGGGAACGAAGGATGCGCAGCGACAATCGATTGAACTTCTTGGCGAGTTGATCGTGCGGCCGTTGTTGGAAAAAGGGCTTCCGGAGGGTGCGGAGCCGGATGCTTCGTATGTGAATCCGCGTGCGAAAACGGGTGGAAACGGCGCGGAGAAATGCGAGCAGCGAGCGCGTGAGGCGTCGGTATTTTTGCGAAGCCTGGTGGTCGAGCGCGAGAGCGGTGGGTCGACGGAGCGAGCATTGGCGGCGCGTTTGAATCGTCTGGGAATGCCGTTTGGAAACGAGGCGCTGGGGAGTCGTAAGTTGCTTCGCACGATTGAGTTTTCGGCGACGGATTTTGAAGAAAAAGGCGTGGAGCAGTTTCGCGCGGTGATCAATGATGACGTGCGGCATCTGTTCGGTTTTTCGTTGCTGTCGCAATACCGGCAGAGTGCGACGCGGCGTCCGCCGCGTTTGACGGTGTATGTGATTGCGGAGATGGGCGAGGCGTTTAGCCGGACAGTTTTGCGGGCGACGTTGGGTGGTTTGCATGCAGAGTTGATGCGCGCGTACGGGCCGATTTTTGGATCTTCGCGGCAGGGATTTGATCGATCGGTGTCGATTGTACCGATAATGTGGATGCCGAATCCGGCGGATGCGTTGGTTGGGAGTGCTTCGTCGGAACATCGTGTGGAAGAGGCGGCGATCATTGAGGCGATTCAGGGAACCCGGCGTTGGGTGGAGAATTTGCCGCGCGAGGTTCGTTGTATTTCGCAGATATTTATCAATAGTCGGGTGACGGAAACGTCGGTTTTGAACATGACCGATGCGGTGCGGCAGACGCGGGATTTTCTGACGTTTGGGATCCGCAATGATGTGGCGGTCGATCCGTGGCTTCGTCAGACGGCGGTTGGTGAAGCGGGCGACGATTTGTTCGCGACGTTCTCTTGTTTTGGGATCGATTTTCCGGCCGAGCGTGCACGCGAATATCTGGCGAATCGGTTCGTGCGCGATGCGATGGCGCGACTTCGACAGGTTCATCGCGAAGACATTTTAGAGACGCGTCCAAAGCGCGGTTTGGCGAATGAATCGGTGGCAAACAGGGAGCTGGCGCCGCTTGAAAAGCAGGCGGGCAAACGGGATGAGTTTGCGCCGCCGCCGCTTCCTGAGTTGGTTGCGAAGGCGGAGCGTCGGCTTCGTCAACATACGAAGCGTGCGTCCGAGCAGATTACGAAAACGATCGAAGATCGAACGCTGATTCACGCCTCGCAAACGTCGCAGGCGTTGCAAGAAGCGTTTGATGCGGCGTTTGAGGATGCGTTGTTTAAGGACGTGCATCGGAGTTGGAAAGCGCTCAGTCAAAAGCGTGGCAACATGGACGATATGATCGATGATTTGCGTCGTGGCATTTCGGCTCATCTGATGAAGATCCTGGGCGATGTGCGTGCTTATAGCGACGCGTTGATCGACGAACATGCGGTGAGTGGTGGGCTTGCGGGAGCGGAAGCGCGCTTTAATGAATTGCAGAGTATGACGCGTGAGCAGTTGTTGCAGGCGGAGCACGAAAAGCAGCAGAGCGAGAAGTTGTGCGATCAACATCGCATACCGGATCCGTTGCCGATTGGATCTGCGCGCGAAGAGCTGTCGCAGGCTGCGGTTGATAAACCGGATTTGTTGCCGATGCGTGCTGGTTTTGTGGTGTGGTTGTTGATGGCGCCGGCGCTGGGGGCGCCGATTGCGTTTACGCTGGCGCAGGCGTTGGGGCTGGATAAAAACCCGGGAGTTGTGGAGTTTTTGTTGGGTCCGCTGGGGCCGATTTTTGGTGCGGTTTTGTTGTTATTGCCGGCGGTCTGGTTGTTGCGGCGGCATATGCAAAATGCGGTTGAGCGTGTGAAGGCGGGTGTTCGTGGGCTGATCGATGCGGCGCGGCAGGTTGTGGAAGGTTCGGATGAGTCGGTGTTTCAGGGGCGCGCGTCGATTCAGTCGTTTTTTGCGGCGCGACTGCGTTTGACGGCGTCGCTTGCGTCGAGAAACTTTTCTACGCATGTGTATGAACAGGCTGTGCACGATCGTAAGTTGGCGTATCGGCTGGGGCGGAGCGTGGAAATCCAGCAGGAACAGTTGGTGCGCAGCGCGGAAGCCTTGGGCGTGCGTCCGGGAGCGTCGAGTCGATTGGGTACGCGGGGCGCGCAAGAACGTGTGTCGGATGATACGCGTCAGTTGTTTGGGACGCGTGATGGAGACACGGTTGATCGCTTGATCGGGCCGGAGTTCTTGGATGAGTATTATCGTATTCAAATCGGTAACGAGCGTGTGGTGGATGCGGTAATCAATCAGTTGATCTGCCAGGTGGGTGGGTTTGAGAGCTGGCGTACGGATGCATGTTTTTCGGATACCGACGCGCTGTTGAATTATGGTCGTGCGAAGTTTCAGAGCGTTGTTAATCAGCCGGTTTGTGATCAGTCGGCGTTTGAGGAAGAGGTCGGTCGGCGGCTGGCTGGTTTTGTGGCGCGTCATTATCCGAACATTGGTTTTGGCGCGCGCTTTGCGGGTCTGGAAGGGTTTGATGCGAACGGCATCCGGATTTTAGCGGACGCTGCGCTGGTGGTGGAGCCGTCGCTTCACCGCGTTTTTGATAAGGTGCGGCATCTGCCTGGCATGCCGCCAACGACTGAAACATTGCAGGTTATTGAGGCACCGATTTTGCCAAATAGCGCGTATATTTTGTCGCTCGTGCAGGGAATTGGATCGGATACGATTCGGAATCTGCGCAGCTTTGAGACGCATTACGATCGCGAGCTTTTGACGAATGCGAATCTCATGTCTGGATTTAGCGCGAAACAACCTGCGGGTAGCCGTGTGATTACGCATCTGACCGGTCACCGTGCGCTTGGCGATAGCATTCGGCAGGCGCTGGAGAATCGTGAGATTGGGCGGAGTGAGCGCGATGAATAATATCGATGTATTTGAGATCATTCGTGCGGTTTACCGGTCGATTATCGAGCTATTCTGGCTGATCGTCGGGAACTTATTCGATGCGATGCAGCAGATCGGTATCTTTCGCGGCGCCATGGCGGTTTTTATGTTGTGCGGCGTGGGATATCTGGTCGCTTATTTGATGCAACGCACGCTTGTGAAGTCGCTGTCGGCAGATCCGCGGACGCCGGTTGCGTTGTGGCGGCTGGAACTTCAGTATTCTGGCATTGGTTTTTTCTTTTTTATGATCACGCTGCCAGGGCGTTTGGTGGGTGGTATTGCGCGCGGCGTTGGGTCGTTATTTAAGCGTAAAACCAAAGACGAAAAGCCGGGTGTTGCGGGTGCTGTTTCTGGGGGAGCGGTTTCTGCGGAATCGAAGGTGGCGGAAGCTAAGCCTGAGCCGCCGAAGCCGGTGTTGGTGGCGAGCATTGGGCCGAGCTTTTTGATGGCCGGATTGCTTACGGCGGGCATTTATATTGTCAGTCTTTTGGCCGAGCCGTTGGTGCGGATGCAGATGGATGCGCCGCGTCATTTTCCGGTCTGGCAATACTTGATGTACGGGCATCGACCGGAGCTTGCGTGGTATCTGCCGTTTGAGAATTTCCCGTATGCGGAAGGCGTGTTGTCGCTGGTTTTGTGGTTTGGCGTCTGGTGGTGGATGGGGCGGTTTGTGCGTCTGTTTATGGGTTCCGATCTGGGCAGAAATCTCGTTCGGGATGTGGATCGAAGTTCGGTGTTGTCGGTCTGGCGGACGTGGTTTGGGGTTACAGATCTGGTCGAGCCGGATGCGTCGTACGAGCTGTGGGCGAAGTGGTTTCCGCTGGTTTCGATACCGCTTTTGATCTGGTCCTGGCTGACAGTAGGCGGAGATCCGTATCGCGTGGACGGGTCACTTTTTGCGGTGACGGCGGTATTGTGGCTTTCGTGGGGATTGCATCTTCGCCTGAAAGGGTTTGCGCGTTTTGGCGAAGAGGAAGTTGAAGAAGTTGTGCGCGAGCCGGTCAAGGCGCGTGGTTGGATCGATGCGCTTGAAGATATGGAAGGCCGGTTCAACCTGGTGGTTCCGATGCCGACGCGCAATGCGCGTAAGATTGAGCCGCTGCCGTTTACAAAACTCGATGCGCGGAGTGCGGGCGTTATTTCGCCGTTGTTGATGGATATTCTGCCGCAGCCGGGGCGTCTGACGTACATGCAGAACGCGGTTTTGACGAGCATTTCGCTCGCTGCTTATGTGCACACAGATCCGCCGGCGGCGGAGCGTTCGCTCAGTCTGGGAACGGCTGGCGGGCGAGAAGGGGCTGGCGATGGGCCGGATATTCTCAGGCATCGAAACCAGATTGTGTTGGCGCCAGAAAGTGCCGGGAAATCAACGCTGGCGTTGCTGGCGGCGTGTAATCACGCGCTGGTTCATACGCGTGCAACGCTTGTGGTTGTGCGAGATCAGGCGGCGGCCGAGGCGTTTTATACGTCGGTTGTGGATGCGGTTACGCCCTCGACGCTGCGCTGGAATATCCGGGCGCGCAAGGTTGGCAATGACCTCGTGAATGATCTGACGCAGGGCATCATTCCCGATGTAGTCGTGTGCAGCTTGCAGCAATTGGTGACGCAGGTTTTGGAGAACAGCGTGGTTCATGCGCCGTTTTTGGAAAACCTGGGACTGATCATTATTGACGATGTGGAATCGTTTTGTGGGCCGGTTGAGATTCACGCACAGCTTGCGCTTCGTCGTTTGAATATGCGTGTGCGTGAGCTTTTGAATGTGCGAGATCTGGGCGAAGAACACGCACCGATGGTGCTCGTTTTGGGTTCGGACATGATGCACGACATGCCCAGTTGGGCGCGTGCGCTGTGTGGAACGGATGCGGTTGCGCGCACGTTTTCGCATCGTCTGGCGGAAGCCAAAGATCGTGAATCGGCGCAACATGCGCGTGAAACCATTGAGAAGCAATCGGCTGGGAAATCTATCGCCGTCGATTCTGGCATTGGATTTGCCACCGATGACGAGGAAGAATCGTCGGGACCAGGGCTATTTCAGGTCTTCTATCGACTGGCTGATTTTCGAACGTCGCTTGGTGAACGGATCAGTGCGCGCGAGGTGATTGAGTCGTGTGAACGCCTGGCGATTCCCTGGCATTACCGTGTTTGTGGAGATCCGTATCGTCGTTTGGGCCGCAGCCAGCTTGCGTTGCGTGACGAGCCGCGGTTCTTCAAAGAGCGCGCGTCGCAGGCTTGTGTGGTGTTGTTGCAGGGATCTTTTAGCGCGGTGCAGCGCGAGCAAGAACGGCTGTCGCGTGCGGGTTCGTTGTTTCGCAGCATCGAAAAAGACACCGATGGTGAAGTCGATCATTATGAGCCGATTGCGATCATCACGATGCTCGATCCGGATGAAGAAATGGCGTTGACCGAGCGCAATGACCGCTCGTCGCTGGCGACGATCTTGCGCGATTTGCCGCGTCCTGTCGTGCGTCCGCCGTCGGGCACGATGATTCATCGTCATCTTGCCAGCGATATGGTCGATCACTGGATGGAAACCGGCGAAGTTCTGGAGGTTTTTGGTCGGACAACTGCGAAAACCTTGCATGATCTTGCGCGCAGCGGCGGGTTGTTGAGTGAAACGCGAATCGACGTGGATTCGAGCGCAAACCAATACGAAAAACGTGTGTATGTGCGTGCGCTGTCTCGGGCAGTAGCAAGTGGTGATACCAGCGAAGGGCGTCATTCCGACGAGCAACCGGCGGCGTTGTTGCCGGCGCGTGTGCAGCATGTTGAGACGTCATCGGCGCAAATAAGTACCGTTCGCGATCGCACGAATATGGGTAGCCTGTTCGAGATCGACGCGGGCAGCGCGCATTACGTTTATTATCCTGGACGCATTTTTGAGGTTGCGCAGGGACGATTTATCGTCATCCAGCAGTCTCATGAGCAGCCGTCAACACAGTCTTCAAACGGTGCAAAAAATTCAACGCGCAACGTCAGCGCCGAGGGCGACGTCTACGTCGAACCCTTCCTCAACGACGACATCTCCTCCCCTCGCCGACGCGTTTACGTCGACATTGTTGGCAACGCGGATGGTGACGGAGGTTTTGAAGCAGAGCCAACGCTCATCGGTGAATTTCCGCTCGCCGTCGGGTTGTGTCAGGTGCGTTGTACGGTCGATCACGTGGCGACGTATCGATTGGACCCGGATTCGAGTGAAGTGCGTCAGCGTATTTTTCATGCGTCGCAAAGCGTTGGGCAGCGTGAGGCGTCGGCGCTTGTGACGACCGCGCTGGCGATTTATCCAAATCCTGTGATGGCAGAAACGTCGTCGGATCACCTTGCACCGATGTTGACGCTGGACGATGCGCGCGTGATCGCCGCGGCGATGCACGCTGTGCTGGCGTCGATTTATCGCGGTGCCGAGCAGAGTCTTGGGCTGGCGATCCATGTCGAGGAGCCTGAGCCAGATGCGGATTACGTGCTCACGCCGGCGGATGGATTGTTTTTGTATGACTTGCATTCGGGCGGAAACGGTAGCGCGCGTGCGATTCATCGTGACGGCGTCGAGCTGCTTTTGCGGATGAGTCGTTTGTATATTGAGCGTGTTTTGAATCATGATCGATTGCGCGCGAATTTCGATCACTGGGGAGATCTCGCGGAATTGAAGGGCGAACGTGGCTATGCAGCGGACGGTGAGGCGGCGGCCAGGCAAGAGGCTGTGCGGCGGACAAGGACGCGTGCACTGACGTGGTTGGACAGCCGATTGCGTGCAGAAGGCAGCGTGTCGTCCGGGCAAATCACGGCCGGTATGGGCGCGCTGACGGGTTCGGGGCGAGAGGCTGGCGAGGGTGATGTTTTTGACCTTGGACGTTGTTGGTATAGCGGTGATGGAAGCGTCAGCGAGCTGTTGTGGTGCAAGCATCGGTGGACGTTTGCGAACGGTCAGGAAGCGATGATCGATGTCGGGTTTGATCGTGCAACAGTGCAGGATTTGCTCGGCGTGGCGCGTCGTCGCGCGATGCTTGAGCAGTTGCAGCCGGTGTTGGTGGCGGCCGGTAACGATCCCGATCTGGAGATGAAAGACGAGACGGTTTGGGGCGCGCCGCGTGCTGTTTTTTCGCGTGAAGTCGGTGAGAAAGATATCGTGGTTTCGGCGGACGAGCTGGTGGCAGATCCGAACTATCGAGCGTTT
>JBEBSM010000006.1:0-28349 GCA_040394315.1 Lujinxingia vulgaris | reverse complement strand
GGGTTCTTCCATGAGTCATGACAATTTATTTCTTGACGTCTAGAAAAAACACAACTCCGAATATTTCTAGCAACTTCATATAAACATATCTTTTCTAAACAGCTACCAATTAATGCTCGATAAAGTCCGTAAGAACTCCTTGCTTGAACTAGTGACGTTATCAATATAGAATACTTCTTTTCTTCTAGCAAGTAATCAACATAATGCTTAGTGCTACACGCTAATAATTGATCCGCTCCCATCCCTCCTACAACATCTACTTCACCAAAACACTCTCGGATCCAATCACAGAATTCTTTTATATAATGCTCTTCTGGATGATACTGTGGCCCATAACTAAGATATTCATCAAAAATATCAAGGTTTTGCAATGGTATATGTTCAGAAATTGAAAAACTGCGTGCATTTACCTTCAAATACTTAACGATTTCTTGAATCTCCATACTTTCATCCGTTCGAGGATGTTTAGGAGCGACTAATGAGACCGTAGATATTTGATCAGTAGCAACAAGCTGCTTTTCAAGCGCCAACGCAACCACACTCGGAGAATCCAAACCGCCACTCATTTCGTATACACGGGGATGGTCATCAAGCGAATCAATGATCTCGTGTAATATTTCACGGAGCCGGCACGGATGCTCATCAGAGGGCGACAAATAACTGGTATCAGGATTCCAATAATATTCAGATGTCAATTGCAGTATGGACCAAATAAGACATTCGCGTGGCCGTATTCGATTCATTCCCTTAATAAAATCATCCCTTCCGCGATCCTCGTGTTTTACCAAAATAAATTTGATTAATCTCGACCGATTTACGACATGTGGCAAACGCGACGCTTCCAGTAACCAGTCAGCATCACTCGACACCATGAAACTTCGCGTCGTCGGATCCATTGTATAAACCATCGGAACCAGCCCAATTTTATCGCGAAAAGCATACAGTTCACCGCTGGACTCGTCCCACAACACGCATGCCATCAGACCATGAATGTTGGTGAACATTTCCATACCGCGCTTTTTCCAGAGCGCGATCAATTCTTCGGCAATCGTGCCCGAAAGAATCCCCTCTAAATCCCGAGCTGCCATTCGGTTGCGCCAATCACCAACCCAAGCTAGCGCTACGCCGTTTGAGAAACCGTAGCCGCCGTCGTAAGGAACGCGGCCAGGCCGAAAAGCAATTTGCACAAGCGTATTCGGAGATTTTTCCGACACGTGCTGAATACAAATCTCATCCGCTTTTAGGGTGCGGCTTTGTACCCACGCGCTTTCCCCTGCTAAAATGAGTACTTCTGCCATTGGCAACTTCCTAAACGTCTACGAACACATACCGGTGCAAACCATCTTCAAGCGTGCGTATTTACACCAAAACGCGATCAAATTACAACTAAAGCTCTTTTTCACAACATTTCGCCAGAATTGACTTACGCGCCGCGAATAGGTATCCCAACATCGCAAATTTGATATAGGCTATAAGCAAGATAACCTGATGATCTATTCGGATATAAATGATGGAGGGATGCACATGAAGCAAAATCACAATGCAAAACCGCGTAGCCTACGGCCCGTACTTATCTGCGCAGTAGTGCTTTCAACACTAGCATTTACCGCCGGTTGCTCAGACAACGATTCCTCGATCGAACTCGATAATACCCGGGCGGTATCCAGTGCGCTCAAAGCTGGTGGAATCAAAGACCAGATCGATTCGAACGGTCCCATAATTCCTGTACCTGGTTCAACTGAAAAGGTTCTTGAAACATCCGGCACGTGGCCGCACGGTTTTGACGTTCTCAAAACAAGTGCTTCCGCGACTATTTTGGCGCTTGGCGATGTCCAGCTTCACACCCACGGCCGCGTACATATACAGCCAACACCATATTTCCTCGCAACCGGCGAGCCGGGCAAGGAAACCTGGAATTACGAGACGTGGCTGAGTAAAGTGGAACGCGGCTCGTCGACTCTAACGTTTGCCAACGCAGAATCTCACCAAATGAAAGACGGTGAGCTAACTTATCAATACAAAAACGGCATTGAAGTATTTTATAACCACTTGCCTGAAGGGTTGGAGCAAAACGTACGTCTTTCCGAACGAATTCCCGGCAACGAGACGCTGCGCGTCACCTTCGATGTCTCCGGTAACATTCAGCTTCGCACCGAAGATAGCGGTGCACGTGTTGATGTTTTACATAGCAATGCTGTCGTCATGTCGTGGACGAATCTCGTTGTTTTCGACGCCAAGAAAAACACTGTTCCCGCTAAAATGTTCGTAGATGGCAATTCGATCGCCATGGAAGTCGATGATCGTAACGCTATTTATCCGCTTACAATTGACCCATTAGCAAGTACACCAAGTTGGACATCTAGCTCAGAAGATCCTACAAAAACAACTCGTTATGCAAATGCAATTGCCTTCACTGGAGATCTTAATAACGACCAATTTGATGATATTTTAATTGGTGATACACATTATTCATCGTCCGCAACATTACAAAATCAAGGACGCGTTCTTGCGTTTTTAGGTTCAGCAACCGGCCCTTTAGCAACTGCTACAGTCAAAATCGTTGGTGGAACAAAAGGTGAAAACTTTGGTACAGCCATTGTAGGCGCTAATGATATAACCCAAGACGGCTGTCACGAATTTTGGGTAGGAGCACCAAGTTTCGATAGTAACCGTGGTCGCGCTTTTTTATATAAGCCTTTTTCCTGTATACCCAATGACACAACAATAGACGCAACGCCATTATGGAGTAAAACAGGAGAACAGCCACTTTCAGCGTTTGGCCGTTCTATTGCCGTCAGTGACGTTAATTGTGATGGAATAAGTGACGTTATTATCGGTTCTCCTCTATTTAGTCCGATTGTTCAAAATAATGAACTCCAATATGCTGGTCGTATCGATGTATTTTATGGAAAGTCTGCCATAGATGGATATGCGTCCAGTTCATCTGATTGGTTTATTAACAGTTCAAACCCAAGTGATCGCCTAGGTTGGGTCGTAGCGGGTAATGGAAATGCAAACGGCTCAAAACATTCAACAACTAATGTTGAATGCCAAGGATTTTTAACTAATGCACGTACATATGATAATGGCAAAGGATCCGTTTGGCTTTTTAATGGCTCTGAAACAGGCTTAGGCTCTAATCCATCTGCAATAATAAAAGGTAACACTGCAAACGAGCGACTTGGTGAAGGAATTGCTTTTGCCGGCAATGTGGATGGCAAAACTGTTAATAATGTCAAAGTCGACAAGATCATTGTCGGAGCATGGGGAACATCCACGAAAAATGGCCATGCTTATCTCTATGAATACAACGACATATCGTCCAGCCTAGACCTTGTCTGGGACAAAGCGGGCGATCAACCAGGTTCACAGTTTGGTGTTGCCGTTGCAGGTGCAGGAGATATTAATGGTGATGGCTTCGATGACGTAATTATTGGTGCTCCAAATTATGCTTCTGGAACCATTACCAATGCCGGCGCCGCATTCGTTTATTTAGGCTCTGCAACCGGCCTGAACAACAATTTTGATTGGAAAACAACATCAGATAAGCCAAACTCATACTCCGTTTTTTCAGTTGCAGGTAACGGTGATGTTAATAACGACTCGCTTAGTGATGTTTTAATTGGAGCGAACCAGTATATGGGGTCCGGCCGCGCATACCTCTACCTCGGCCGCTCAGGCTGCGAGATCGCCGGAACCTTCTACAACCAGGGCACCCCGAACCCCGCAAACTCCTGTGAAGTCTGCGACAACACCAAAAATGACTCTGACTGGTCCGTGCGCGACGACGGCGCCGTCTGCGACGAAGACGCCACCACCTGCACATTCGCGGTTTGCACCGCGGGCGTCTGTGGAGCTACTGACAATGAAAAGTGCACTACTGGCCTTTCCTGCACGACCAGCACCTGCGACGGTGCGAACAACTGCTCGGCGCCGGTTATCGCTGCTGGCAGCTGTGTGATCGACAACGCATGTTTTGCAAGTGGTGCGCTCAATCCGGCAAATAGCTGTGAATCGTGCAATCCGGCTGCGAGTAACACGGCCTGGACGGTGGCGGCGGACGGTGTGGTTTGCGACAACGACTCGGCGGCTTGCACGACCAGCACGTGTGAAGCGGGTGCATGTAACGAAGTCGCCGATAACTGCGATGATGGTCTGGCTTGCACGACCAACACGTGTGCTGGTGGCGACGTTTGCTCCGCGCCGGATATCGCTGCCGACCATTGTGTGATCGGTAACGCGTGTGTTGCCGAAGGCGCGCGCAATCCAGACAACAGCTGTGAAGCGTGTGTGCCTGGCGAGAGTCAGACCGCGTACAGCCCGTTGGCGGATAACACGGTTTGCGATGCATTGGATGCGGCTACTTGCACGGCGTTTGTGTGCGAAGCCAATGCTTGTGTGCCCAAAACTAATAACTGTGACGACGGTCTTGCATGTACCAGCGTCAGCACCTGCGACGGTGCAAACGGTTGCACGGTTCCGACGATCGACGCCGGCCATTGCGTGATCGACAACGCCTGCGTTCCTGAAGGTGTGAATCCGAACAACCCCTGTTTGGAATGTAACCCGGCGGCTAGCCAGACCGAATGGACGTTCGTCGAAGCTGGCGTAACCTGTGAAGATGCAGTTTGCGATCCGGACGACACCAACACGCTCATCAACGCCAAAACCTGTAATGGCAACGGTTCATGTGCCCATACTTTCGAAACCGAGCAGAGCTGTGGCGAGTATGTTTGCGCCATCGACGCTTGCTTGACCGAATGCGTGGACAATGATGATTGCACGAGCGTCAACCACGTTTGTCGCGCCGAAAACACCTGCGGCGAGCCTGTCGAAGGTGATGAGCCTGGCGATGATGTTGGCCCTGGCGATGATGTTGGCCCTGGCGATGACGTTGGTACCGATGACGTTGGTACCGATGACGTTGGTTCAGATTCCGACGTCGGCGTTGACTCCGGCACCACCCAGCCAGAAGCACGCGGCGAGTTGGCTGGTTCGACGCTGTTCTGCTCGGGCGTTGTGACGAATAGCTCGTCGCCAATCGCTCCGGCATGGCCGCTTGCGACGTTGCCACTGCTTGGTTTTGTGGTACTACGTCGTCGCCGTTTGAATGCACGTGGATGATGATGGATTTTTGAAATCCGCATGATAAAACGGCCCGCGCCGCACCTTTTACAGGTGTATCGCGGGCCGTCTCATTTCCAGAGCCAACAAACCCCTCGCACAATTGCCTACCTGACTGCCGTTTGGAGTCGTCATGACCGCCAATCCCTCGCAAAACACATCTGCCAGAGAAGTATCGCCCAGTAAATATTTTACAATTTACCTGTGGTCGATGCTCGTTTACCTGCTTTTCGTCATCTTATTTGGCGCGTGGGTTCGCATTACACACTCGGGCGCAGGCTGCGGTTCGCACTGGCCGACCTGCCACGGCGACATCATTCCCTTTGAGCCGACCATCGAAACGATGATCGAATACACGCATCGCCTTACCAGCGGCATGCTCGGAATCTTTGGATTGATAAGCATCGCCTGGGCCGCGAAACGCTTCGGAAAACACCCGGTTTTGTGGGCGACGATCATCACCTATTTCTTCATCATTTTCGAAGGCGCACTTGGCGCAGGATTGGTTGTAGGCGAGTTGGTGGAAGACAACGATTCGGTCGCGCGGGCGATTGTGATTGCGCTGCATCTTGCCAACACGCTCACCCTCACAGCCGCGGCCGGACTGGCTGCCTGGTGGTCCCACGGCTGCAAGGTCCCCACAAAGCTCGTCCCCAGCAAAACAACCTGGTTTTTGATCGCTGGCCTTGTCGCGCTCATCGTCACCAGCATGACCGGCGCAGTCACCGCGCTTGGCGACACGCTTTTTCCCGTCGATCCAACCCTCACCGACGGCCTTACCCAACGCGTGCGCGACGATCTCTCGGCCGCAAATCACTTTTTGGTTCGCCTGCGCATTGTCCACCCTTTTGTCGCCATCCTCACCGCACTTTATATGCTCGTGCTCGCGTACAGCCTGCGCCTCGAGAAACTCAGCAAAACAGCCGATCGCTGGACCAAAATCATGGCCACCGTCGTGATAAGCCAGGTCCTCATCGGCCTGCTCAACATCGCGCTTGCGGCCCCCGGCTGGATCCAACTCGTTCACCTGTTACTTGCCCAAATCGTCTGGCTCGCACTGGTTTTTCTGACTGTTACGATCATAACCGACAACGAAACCACGCACATTTAACCCGACCCGTTTAGCCCGAAACCAGAGGATTAGCGCGATGAAACTCACCCAACCAGCCCTATTGATTGTCCTCGTCTCAATCTCCGCCTTTGCTGCCTGCACTTCCGCTCCCAGATCGCCAAACTCCTCGCCAAACTCCTCGCCAACGGCCACAGAAAACACCCCGATCACGCACAACGAGCCGCTCACCGAAGTCCAGGCCGAAACCTTTGCACACGACAACCTTTCCTTCGGGCTTGACCTCTACAAAACCATTCTGGCCGACGCAAACACCGACGCAAACCTGCTCATTTCGCCCTACTCCATCTCCACAACACTCGCCATCGCCTACGCCGGCGCGCGCGAGGAAACCGCCACTCAAATACTTAAAGGCGCACGATTCTCACGCTCCCAGGACCATCTCCACCAGGCTTTCGCCGATCTGCAGAACAGCCTGATTATGCGCTCCAGCAACGCCTTGGATGATGAGCATGATGATGAGCATGATGATGAGCATGATGATGAGCATGATGATGAGCATGATGATAAAGCTGGCGAAGCACACGACGCAATAGACCCCGAAGATATTCGTTTCTCGCTCAACACTGTCAACATCCCCTGGCTCGACAAAAGCCATACCTTTCGGCCCGCCTTTCTCGAATTACTGGCAAAAAACTATCGCATTACACCCCAACAGCTCGACTTCGCCAACGCACCCGATGCCGCGCGTGCGCATATCAACCGCTGGGCCTTCGACCATACCAATGGCACCATCCCGAAACTGATCCCCGAAGAGTCTATCGATGAAAACACAAGATTCATTCTGACCAACGCGATCACATTCAATGCCCGCTGGTCCGAAATGTTCCATAAGGAATATACAACTCCATCCGTTTTTTATCGCAGCGATAACTCGACCGTTGACGTGCAAATGATGCAACAGGATGAAGAAATCCCCTACAAATCGCTCAACGGACACCAGGCCGTCGAACTATCCTATCAAGCAGATTCTATTTCCATGTTCTTAATCCTTCCCAGAAACGATCTTGGAAGTTTCGAAAACGAATTAACGCCTCAAATGCTCGAACAACTGACCTCAGATTTTGACTATCGCCCCGGAAAACTCGCACTTCCCAGGTTTTCTTATCACTCCGAAACCAACCTGAAATCTGCCCTCACAAAACTCGGTATGACCGACGCTTTCGATCCTCCCAAAGCAAATTTCTCAGGTATCGACGGCACCCAAAGCCTCGCGATCGATGATATTATCCATAAAAGCTATATTTCTGTTGACGAAGAAGGTACAGAAGCATCCGCTATCACAGTCATCACAGGTGGCGTCGGTAGCATGAGTCCCGAGGAGCCGTTTGAGATGATCCTCAATCGACCGTTTTTCTACGTAATTTATGATTCTCAGACCAAAACATTACTATTTATGGGCCGCGTCGCCGATCCGACCTGATGTTACAACGCACTATTTCACAATTTTTAGATCATTTTCGAAACGCCCACGTTCTCATCCGTATGAGCAGTGAGCGACAAGCCATACACGCTCCTAAAACCAATATGAATGAATAGGATCACACCATGAAAACCTCCACCAAAGCCGCTCTACTTGCCCTCGCCACCACCACCGCTCTTGCAGGCTGCCAGCCCCGCGCATCTACCCCCGACACCCCTGCACCCGCTGACACCAGCCAGATCGCACAAGACCTGAGCACCGCCGACGCCGCCAAATTCGTCCGCGACAACCGCGCCTTCGGCATCGAGCTCTACAAAAAACTCAGCTCCGGCGATAACGCCGACAAAAACCTGCTCATTTCCCCCTATTCCATTACCGCAACACTCGCCATGACCTACGCCGGCGCACGCGAACAAACCGCCACCCAAATCGCCAAATCCGCCCAATTCACCCTGCCCGAACCCATGATCCACCAGGCCTTCGCTGCACTCGACGCCGACCTCTCCAAACGCGCACAAAAATCCGTCGAATCCGGCGACCCCTTCCAGCTCGAAATCGTCAACACACCCTGGCTCGCCACCGGCTACCACTTCCAATCCGACTACCTTGACCTGCTCGCCAAAAACTACAAAACCGAGCCACAAACCGTCGATTTTAAGAGCGACCCGCAAGCCGCGCGCCAGCAGATCAATTCCTTCATCTCTAACAAAACCAACGAGCGCATCCAGGACCTCTTGCCGGCCGACGCCATCACCACCGACACCAGACTCGTACTCACCAACGCCATCTTCTTCAAAGCCAGCTGGGCATTTCCCTTCAAAGAAGCCAACACGCATGAAGCTCCCTTCACACGCTTCGACGGCTCAACCGTCAACGCCCAGATGATGCAAGACCGCGGCGCCATGCGCTACGGATCCCTCGACGGACACCAGATCGCTGAACTTCCCTACGCCGGCCACGACGTTTCCATGATGCTCATCCTTCCCAAAGACGACCTCAAAAGCTTCGAAGCCAACCTCACCCCACAAACCCTCGATCGCCTGATCGACAAACTCGACAGCGAAAACGGCCTGCTCACGTTCCCCAAATTCTCTTATCCCTCGGAATCCGATCTAGAACCCGCGCTGCTATCGCTCGGAATCACCGACGCCTTCGATCAGGGCCAGGCCGACTTCTCCGGAATTACCGGCGCCCGAGACCTGTTTGTCAGCGACGTTTTCCACAAGGCCTTCATCGCCGTCGACGAACAAGGCACCGAAGCCGCCGCCGCAACAGCCGCCGTCATGGGCGTGCGCAGTATGCCCATGGCCGGATTCCAGATGAACCTCAATCGCCCCTTTCTCTACCTGATCTATGATCGCCCCACGAGTTCCATACTCTTCATCGGCCGCCTCACAGATCCCTCCAACTAATTTACCCAGATCAGCGATTCATGACCCCTCACAACCCCACACCGGCCACACCAAACAGCAAAGGCGCCCCGAATATCCGGCCGCTTTTGCTCTTTTTCCTGAGCCTGGGCCTGTTCCTGCTTACAGGAAGCCTGTTCGTACATTTCCTGGGCATGTATTTCGGCCTGATCACAACCCAGCTCACCGCCATCCTAGGCGTCGCACTCGTTTACCGCAAAATTCGCGCCATCGATCCCGAAGCACCCACCTGGCCAACCGCCCGCCGCACCAACACGTCCCTCGCAAACCTGGCGCTCATCCTCGGCACAACCGTCGTCCTCGGCCTATTCTCCAACTTCTTCGGCGCACTGATCATCGAACTCATCCCCGCCCTCAAACCACTCGCTGAAGAATCCCAACAAGCCTTCAAAGACCTACTCTTCGACGCCACACCCGCGCAACAAGTCCTCGGCGCCATCTCCATCTCCATCGTCGCCCCGATCTGCGAAGAAACACTCTTCCGAGGCACAATCCTCCCCGAACAACGCACCAACCCTCGCTCACGAAAAGCGATCATCGCCGCCGTCATCCTCAACGGCGTCCTTTTTTCCGCCATGCACGTCAGCCCCGTCAGCTTCGCACCGCTGGTCATCGTCGGCGCGTTTTTCGCCTACCTCACCATCCGCACCAACAGCCTCCTCCCCGCAATCCTTGCCCACTCCACCCTCAACATCGTCAACGGCATCATCCTCCCCCGACTCATCGACCCCGAAGCCGCCCTCGAACAAGCCGCCCCAACCCTGCTCCAACTACTCGCCATCACCCTCCCCTTCGCAATCGTCCTCACCGCCCTCTGGTTCTTCCTTTCACGCCGCCTTACCCAAGAAAACCAGCCCAACGACAAATAGCCGCCCTCACCAAGAAAACAAAAAACCCATGCTACCGAATCTCTCCGGTAGCATGGGTTTATAACTTCAAACCTGAAGCGAATCGCAGACTCTTAGCAGTCGCGACGCTTGCGGCGGCTCGCCTCGTCCTTACGACGACGACGCTCTGCTTCGATCGATTTGACACGCTTAGCAACGCTTGGCTTCATGTAGAAGCGACGACGTTTCGCCTCGCGGCCGATTCCTTCACGGCCCACTTCACGCTTGAGCTGCTGAATCGCACGGTTGACGTTGTTGTCGCGCACTGCGACCTCGATTGGGCCAAGCTCGTTTCCTGACGAATGTTTCACTTTGCTCCTTATATTGTTTTCAATTGTTCGCACTCGCTCGATATCCCTCTGGGATTCGACCGCGAGCTGATGTTGTTATCAACTCATGCGAAATAATAGCCATAGCTTTTTCGCATACTCGAACGACTTATTAGTGCCTCGCAGTCCGAAACACAAGTCTTATTGCACGATTTTATGCGTAACTCAAAGAGAATACGCTTTCAGCGCGCTGCTTTACCGTTTTCACGACCGTATGGCCACGTATTATCTACAACGAACCGCGCACCGACTTTGTTTCCCTGCTATAATCCTGCTCGCGTTTGCCTTTCCACCCAAATCAATCGATCCCTTACTTTCCACGGTTTTTACCGACCATGCGCCTATTTGCAGCCATCTTTGCAAAACTCCTCAAAAACTCCCTGATCATCCTATTGATCATGGCCATACTTTTTGTCGGCTACATCACGGCCGAAAATCTCTGGCCCACCGTAAAATCCTATTTCAACAATCCCGAAAACCTCCAGGCCGTCCAACACCAACTCACCGACTTCCAAACCCAGCTCGACGAAACCGACACCCGCATCTCGCAAGAAAACCGCCACGTCGAACAACTCCGCACCCAACTCACCGAACAAGAAGCCGCCATCCAGGCCGAGCTCGACCACAAACTCGCTGAAATCACCGAAGTCGCCGCGCTCCAAAAACAACGCATCAACAACGCCATCACCGAAAACCAACAACGCGGCGCACAGGCCATCGCCGCCATCGACCAGGAATACTGCCGCACCTACAATCCCCTCAAATGGCTGACCTGCCAGGCCATGCGCCAGCAAATCCAGGCATTCAAAAACAACATGCACAGCCAACGCGCTGCCCTCATCCAGACCGCCGCCCGCGTCGAAGAAAACGCTCGCCAGGATGCCGCAAAACTCCACACCGCCGCCCAACGCCAGTTCGCCGACACCGCAACCCAATTCGATCAAGAAATCGCCACCACCCTCCAAACCCTCGACGCCCTCCAAACCCAACGCCAACAACTCGCCAGCCGCTTCGACGAACTCACCTCCGAACAACAACGCCTCCAAAAACAAAGCTGGCTCATCCTCGAAATCAAACAACGCTGGCCCAAACTCCTCATCGCCGCCCTCCTCATATTCTTCGCCCCCTACATCCGCCGCACCCTCTGGTATTTCGTCGGCATGCCACTCGTCTCACGCGCAAAACCCATCCAACTCACCGACCCAACCACACCCGGCACCCTCCACGCCGCCCCCGGCCAACGCACCATCAGCGTCGACATCGCCGCCACCAAAAGCCTGCGCGCCCGCGCCGGATACATCCAATCCGACCAACTCGGCGCTCGCACCGATCTCTTCTTCGATTGGAAATCCCCCAACCTAAGCTACCTCTCCGGCCTCGTCCTCCTCACCCGCCTCGACGCATCTACCGAATCAACAGCACCCGAAACCACCGCAATTTCCACCGAAAACCCAACAGCCCCAGCCCCACCAGAAGCCAGAAAAGTCATGCTCGGATCACCCGACGACGCCGACGCCTACCTCACCGAACTCCGCCTAGAAGACCACCCCGGCGTTGTGCTCCGCGCCCGCAACATCGTCGCCGTCGTCGGCGACGTCCGCGTCCAATCCCGCTGGCGCCTCACAAGCTGGCACGCCTGGGCCACCAGCCAGGTCAGGTTTCTCGTTTTCTCCGGCACCGGCAGCGTCATCCTCGAAGGCTACGGCGACATCAACGCCCAACCCGTCGACCAAAACCCCACCGAAAAACGCATGCCCCTCGTCGTCGGCTTCGACACCCGCCTTGCCTACAAAACTCGCCGCACCGCCACCTTCCTCCCCTACTTGATCAGCCCCAACCGCGAACCCCTCGTCGTCGACGTTTTCGACGGAACCGGCACCTTCATCTACCAGAAAAACCCCGTCTCACGCGCCCAATCCGCATCCGCCACCGAACGCGTCGCCGGCTTTTTCTTCGATTCCATCCGAAACCTCCTCGGAATCTAATTCCTCACCAACATTGCACCTCCGCGCCCAAGAAAACCCTCCTCCAGCGCGTTCACCCGCCAGTCGTCACGCAGATCCCACAAAAGACCTGTTGAACAACCGTCCGCAGACCGCTATAAAATACCCACACACTGTCGACGTAGAAATTTCACACCACGCAAGCGCTACCTACACCGCGAGGCAAAACCGTGGAATCCTTGTTCGTATCCCTTTTGGTCCTGCTCCCCGTGTTCCTCTTCGGCACCGTTTTTATCGGCATAAGCGGAGCCGCTTTTTTGATAATAAAACACACCCTGGTGACAGCCAAAGATGGCGAAACCGCACTTCGTCAGCTAATCCAAGACTTCCGCCTCACTGTCACCAGAGGCCCCCACAACACAAAAATCCTCAAGGGCCACCACCAGGGCATCCCCCTGACCGTCTACCAAACCCGCCGCACTCGCCTCACCAGCGACTATGACGATCATCGCCAACGCTACATCTACACCACACACTACATAATAGCTCTGAACCCCCAACACGTCCCACCCGGCCTGCGCATATACCGCGAAAGCTTTTCCTCCAAACTCAGCAAACTCGTCGGCACCAAAGACATCCAGCTAAACGACAAAGACTTCGACACAACCTTTATCATCCAGGGCAATTCCGACCACGAAGTCCACGCATTTTTTGATCGCCCCAACATCAAAGAATATTTTCTCTCATTCCACGCCGGCGCCAGCAATTTCTACCTCCAAGACAACACCCTACACATCGAATCCGAACGCCAGATGATTTTCGAAGCCCCCGTCCTCCGTCACCGCCTCGAAAAACTCGTCCAATGCGCACACGCAATCCACGGCCAACCCGCCCTACCCCACACCCCCACACCCGCACTTTCCGCCCCACTCGAAAACACCAACGCCGCCTGGTAACACCCCTAAAACCCGCACCAACACAAGCCCCGCTCCCATCTCAGAGACGGGTACCAGCCTCACTTTTCACCCCCCGATTTCCCCCCACATTTGTGTTCAAGAGACAGTCTCAAAGAAGCAGGCTTTCTCACAACCGGTCTTGACACCGCTCCCAACTCGTGGTGATTTTCACATATAAGACTCTGTAAACTACGTCTAAAACGTTGTTGTCTGTGCCTGGAACCATCTCACATTAAACGATGTAACTACCCGGAGTTTACGCATGAACTGGCCTTTATTGCTGTCCATCTTTGGAGTCCTCGTTATTTTCGCCGCAATCACCTTCGTTTACACCCGAAAAGCCGACGTTGCCGCCGTCAAAAAGCTCGACGAACTTGCCAAAAAACTAGGTCTTACCTTCGACAAAGGCTCGCTCAAACACGAGCCATCGCTCAAAGGCACCTACCGTGACGTTCCCCTTGTTGTCGAAAGCGTTGTTCAAGGCAGCGGCGCATCCCTCATCTACACCACGACCTACACCGCCAGCTTAAACGGCCTGCACATCCCCCTGGACCTGATCGCCTACCCCGAAGGCTTTTTATCAAAACTCGGCAAAGCCTTTGGCGGCGAGGATATCCAGTTGGATGATGCGGAGCTGGATGAGGCGTTTATCATCAAGGGCACATCCCATCACAACGTCCGCCAGTTTTTTGCGCGCCCCAACGTCAAAGCCTGCTTTCTCCAAATGGCCAGCGAAGAAGGCGTCTTTCGATTCGAAAACAAAAGCCTGGTCTTCGAGCTTCCGCACCGCTTGCTCGAGGAAGAAGAACGCCTCAAAAGCCATCTCGACAAAATCGTTGTCTACGCCAACACCATCAACTACAGCGCAGGCAGCCCGCCGGATTTGAAACGAGCAGAACAGTTAGATTCAGACTCCTCCGACCCGCTCGGTGAATCCACTACTTTGGAAGTTTTCGTACCCAAAGAAAAAGTGTGATCTCCTGATCGACCCAGATCTGATCGCAACCTGACCTGCTTTTGCACGCACCCAACACCGATATTTACCGATTCAAACAATTCTTCAAAATCAAAAGCAGGTCAGTACTGTGTTCGAAACTTTCTTTACCCTGGCCGGACTCCTACTACTTTTCGTTGTCATTCGCTCCGGTTGGCGCGCCGCCATGGCAAGCGTCCTGGAAGACTTCAATCAAGAAGCCCGGCAAATACAAGCCCGCGCCAGCGAAATCGGCCTGAGCGCCGAAGGCGAAATCGCCAAGGACACATTCACCCTCAAAGGCGTTTTTGCGGAAATCCCCGTCACCATCGCCCAGCGCAAACGATTCAATGCCTCGGAAGATGGCTCCCATTTCCAGACCATTTACACTGCGATGCTTAACCCCCAGCACATCCCCGAGGCACTGACGATCACGCGTCAAAAAACCCTCTCAAAACTCAAGACCGCGCTGGGAGCGACCGACATCCAGATCAACGACACCGAAACCGACAAGCGATTCATCATCAACGGCACCTCGCGCCACGAGATACAAGAGCTTTTCGACCGGCCCGACGTCAAACAAACCCTTCTCGAACTCGACGACAACACCGACAACCTGTTCATCCACGAGAACATGCTGGTTTTCGAAATCAAAGACAGCCTGCTCTCCGAACACAATGTTTTAGATCACCGCCTCACCCAACTCATCCAATGCGCGCTCGCTATCCACGGCACACAACCACGCGCCCTGGATTTCCGCATTGAATTCCCCTCCGAAACACTCTCCGAGCTAGAATCAACCGAACAAGCCCAACTGGAGAACACCGCCGAATCGTGGTGAATTCGGGTAACGAACGCCACCTCCACCACCTTTCATGGAAGTACAATGCCCTACCTTATATTTGCACTGATGTTGGCCGGAATCGTGTTCCTGACGGTAATGACCTACAAACAAAGCGAAACGGCGGCTCAAAGCATGCAAGCATTGACCGCCGAGCTCGGTCTGGTTTTTGACGAAGGCGGTTTTTTCCGACACGCAACACTCAAGGGAGTTTACCGAGGTGTGTCGCTGAACATTTACGAAGAATCGCGCCACACAACCACCACGAACAGACACGCAAGAACGTACACGTTGTTCCGCGTCCCGCTCATCCACGTCGATGTGCCCGATGAATTGATACTGTTTAGCGAAGGACTTTCCTCAAAACTCGGAAAACTCTTTGGCAAACAAGATATTCAGGTCGGCAATCCAGAGTTTGATAAAAAATTCATCATCCGAGGAGAGTCCAGCGACGAAGTCCGCGCCTTTCTAAGCCGCCCGGGCGTGCAAGATTACCTGCTCGCGATCGCCCAACTGGGCGGCGAATTTAAGCTCGAAAACAGCGTGCTATGCCTGGAGTTTTACGACACGATCCTCGGCCAACACACCGTGCTCCGACATCGCATCGAACTTCTGGTGAACTGCGCACACGCAATGGCCCAGACAGAGCTCCAACAGCTCCCCACCAACTCGCCCGCGCCATTCGCACCCGCCAGCCTGCCCAGAACGCCCCCACCCATCGCCGACGCCCCGCCCAAACTGGACAACGTCGGCGACTCCTGGTGACGCCAAAACGCGCGCCTTGCTCGGAGATTTTTTCATGCCAATACTCCTGCTAATTATATTTATCGCTGACCATTTTTATATCTTTCTGCCGCTCGCAATCCTTCTTTTCGTACTCAAACATCGAAGCAACCGCTCCAAAAAAACCAACAAACACAACAACTTCATCAACATAGCCGTTTCCGAAACCAATCAACTCCACGGACACAATCAGCTAGAAATGCTCGCCAAAAACACTGGCCTGACCTTCACACCCGGCACATTTTCCACCCAATCTTCTCTCACGGGAAACTACCGCGGCATTCCCATTATCGTGCACGACGAACGGCACGCCATCGGAGAACATTTCGCAGAAACCACCACGTTCAAAGCACTTCTCAACAACAACCAGGTCCCACCCGGCCTACGTGTCTACCCAAAAAGTGACGACTCCCTCTACACCAACCAGCTCGGCGATCCCGAACTCGACCCAGTCTTTGTCATCAACGGCGCTGACTCCGCTCACACCCAGGCGTTTTTCGCACGACCCGCCGTCAAACAATGTTTTCTCGAACTGCGCGCACTCGCTGCCAGTTTTTGCATGGAAAACAACACCCTCAGCATCTCGTATGAACGCGAATTGAGCGCTCACCATCAGCTCGTTCACGCACATCTCGAAGCACTCGCTCGCTGCGCCCATGAAATCAACGGCACCCGACTCATAGCGCACGCACAGCCTTCACCCACGCTACTTACTCAAGATTCCCCGCAAAACAATTCACACCACCCGTGGTGAGCCTCTCCCATAAACACCTGAAACACCTGAAACGCCTCGACGAAGAGTGCCAAGCGTTCATCGACCGCTCGACCTGAGACTTTATGGCACAGCGACCCGCTCTTCGACCGCTCGATGTGAGACTTTAAGGCACAGCGACCCGCTCTTCGACCGCTTTCAGCCGCACTCCAAGGCCCGCCGTGCGTTCTTCTATCGCCGGGAGGGGGGTCGATGGATCACAAATGTACAGTAATTTACATGCCAGCTTGTGAGTTCATGCGTGGAACGCTATAAATTCGCACAGTTCTCGTTGTTCAAGCTGACGCTAATTTGCCCGGGTAAAGATCGTGAAAAATACAATGTTTGTTCTTCTCCTAACGATTGTATTGGCTGGCTGCACGACCGAAGATCCGTCGCAAATCCACGACGGCGCCTGGGAATTTGGCGAAAATAACCGCCCCGGCCGGCCGGTCGACGCGGGAACCACCGACTCCGACGCAAACACCCAGCATGACGACGCAAACAACGGCCAACCCGACGGCAGCACCGGCGACGCGAATGAAACCGATCCCGACGCAGCCGTGATCGACCCACCCGATCCCAACAACGATCCCTGCACGCTTGAGCCATTCACGGATTGCTCGGCACTGCATCTGGTGAACGTAAACTGGCCCAACAAAAAGCTAAACGGCGCGGATTTCAGCGACTCCGACTTACGCGGCGCCAATCTGTCGAACGCCGATTTGAGTTTCGCGATGTTCGCCGACGCAGACCTGCGCGGCGCAAACTTAACCGGCGCCAATCTGTGGAGCACCGACATGGAAGGTGCAAACCTCGAAGGTGCAATCCTCACCGGCGCAAACCTCGGCTACACCAAACTCGCTGGCGCAACGCTCACCGACGCCGATATGCGCGGTGCAAACCTCACCGGCGCAGATCTCCAGAACAGCACGCTTCAGAACATCGATCTCGAAGGCGCGACGCTTAAATACGCGGACTTCTCCGACGCCGACGCGCGCAACGCCAATCTATCCACCACAGATCTCTACAGCGCGATCTTCAAGCGCACACAGCTCGAAGATGCAGACCTTGGCTACGCGATCCTCAGCTACGCGGACTTCACCGACGCAACCATGCAGCGCGCCCTGCTCAATAGCGCCAACGCCGGCGGTGCAACCTTTCGCAAAACCGATCTGAGCGCAGCAAACCTGAAAGACACGAATCTGCGCTACGCACGCCAGCTAAAAACTGCCATCATCACCGATATTATCTGGAACAACACGACCTGCCCCAACAGCACCAACAGCGACCAGCACGACAACACCTGCGCGCAAAACTTCTAAGCCAAACGTCCAGCTCATCAACGGCCACTCCAAAAAACGAGTAGGAACGCATGATCCGCATCTTAGCCAACGCACCCGCCAACTTCTGGTCCGACGCAAACATCTTCAAGTTTTCCATCATCTGCGGCGTCATCGGCTTTCTCGTGGTCATGGTCGGTAAACCACTCTGGCGAGCCTACCACGAGCGAAAACTCCCGCCGCTGGTCGACAGGCTCGGCCTCACCTACACGCGCTTTGGCGGCGAGGGCAGTACGACGGTGACGGGAAGCTATCGGAATGTTCCTGTGTATTTGTATGAAGAAGTCCACGGCTGGGGAAAGTACAAACACACGCGCTCGTACTACCAGATCAAGCTCAACCCGGCCGATGTACCCACCGATCTGACCGTTTTTCGCGAAGATCTGGCTTCGAAAGCCGCCAAGGTTTTCGGCAGCGAGGACATCCAGATTGGGCGCGAACAAATTGACAGCAAATTTATCATTCAGGGCGCATTCACCGAGGACGCCATCGAGTTTTTTGCTCGTCCTAACGTCGCGGTTTATTTCGTACAGCTCCAAAAGCTGTGCAGAGATTTTCGACTCGAAAACAATCTTCTCATCCTCGAGTTTCGCAGAGGAATCGCCATCGAACGCGACCAGTTACGCGAACGCCTTGAAGCCCTTTCGCGATGCGCCCACGCGATTGCGCAGACCGATCCGAAGCTTGCGGCAAAACAGATTTCGCACGCACCCAAAAAGCATCCAGAACCCATCGACATTTTCGCTGCGCCGGTCAATTCACGAACAAATCCACCCAAACAACAAGACAATTCAAAAGTTCACTGGTAATCATAACGGGCCGTCTACAATTCAACCCACGTCGTATCTTCGCCAGAGATAACTTCCATGTCTTCGATGCTCTACTACGGTTTTTTGATCGCATTCGCCGCGTTTTCGCTCTTCATGAGATACAAGCGACACATGAAACGGCCCACACATCGAACCGAGCACTGGCAAGATACCGAAACACTGGCCAACGAACTCGGACTCACTTTTTCGGAGCACTCCAACGAACACTACAGCGGCGGCTGGATCCATGGCACCTACCAAGACGTCGCCATCAACATCCAGGATGAGGCTACCTTCCACAATCGCGGCAGAAGCAGCTACGTATCCGTCGCAACGCTCTACGAAGCTATTCTTGACAAAGAACACATCATCGATGGCCTGGAAGTGCTCCCAGAAGGATTACTCGCGAAGGCTTCAAAAGTTTTTGGCGCCGAAGACATTCAAGTTGGCCACGAAGAGATCGACAAAGCCTTCATTATTCGCGCAAATTCTGAACTCGACGCCCAGCGACTCTTCGCCAGCCCGGACGTTCGCAATAGCTTCCTGACCCTTCAGAATATGTGCTCAAAGTTTCATCTCAAGGACGGAATTTTAACCATCGAATACCCGGAAGGCATCTTCCAAAAGCACAACAAATTGCTCAACCGTATCGACGCACTTGTAGTCTGTGCCCAGGCCATCATGAATCACAAAAATAGCATCCCGGACCAGCTTCCCGATTCGAAGCAACCCGTTTTCACCGCACCAACCGAACAAGAACAATTCGAAAACACCACCGTTCAATGGTAAAATAACCATCACTTTTCTAACGAGAACCCCATGACAAACCTTGAAAACAACACGATCTTTGGCAAAATCCTACGCGGAGAAATCCCCGACGACCGCGTCTACGAAGACGATCACTGCATCGCATTTCGCGACATCACCCCGGCCGCACCTGTTCACATTCTGGTGATCCCCCGCAAACACATCGTCAACCTCTACGACGCCGCCCCCGACGACGCCGAACTCCTCGGCCAGCTCATGCTCGCCAGCGCCAAAATCGCGCGCGAACAGGGTCTGGAAGAATCCGGCTACCGCCTGGTTATCAACAACGGTGCCAACGTCGGCCAGTCCGTATTCCACATCCATCTGCACATCCTCGGCGGCCGCCCCTTCTCCTGGCCTCCGGGCTGATTTCCTCCCAAATCCGCACTAAATCCACACAAACACAGGCCCGGATCCCGTCTCAGAGACGGGATCCGGGCCTGTGTTTTCCCCGATTCCCCCTACTTTTTATTTATTATCTAAAAAACGCTAAACCGCTTCCTCATACACCGGAAAAACCAGCCTGAAAGTGCTTCCCACACCCTCCGTCGAATCCACTTCGATACGTCCATCGAAGGACTCAACGATTTGATTGCACAGCGCAAGCCCCAGACCAGTTCCTTTTCCCACTTCCTTGGTGGTGAAAAACTGCTCAAAAATCCGCGCACGAATTTCCGGTGTCATACCCTGGCCATTGTCCTCAACTTCGGCGATTACTTGATCCGCACGCTGAAAAATGCGTAACACAATGCGATTTTCATCGATTTCACGCGCAGGCAACGACTGAATTGCATTGGTCAAAAGATTGATGAACACCTGCGTTAACCGCGCTTCATCCGCCAGGATTTGCGGCACCTGCTCGTATTCTTCCACCAAAACAGCGTTGATCGATGAGAGATGACGCGTCATTTTCGCAGCAATCTGGGCTGAGTCCTGCAAAGACACCGGATGGCGCTTGGTTTCCTGAAAGCTGGACAACAACTTCAGATCTTGCACGATCCCACAAATACGCTCCAGTCCGAGCTGCATCGAATTCAGACTCTCACTCAGATCTTGCAATTCCGGCACATCATCCAGCGCACATTGCTCGAGATTGTCGCGCACCATTTCAAGATTTGCCAGTACATACGTCAGCGGATTACTCAATTCGTGGCCCACGCCGGCAGCCATCGTGCCGACGGTTATCAATCGATCCATTTGAATCATGCGCAGTCGCATCTGATGCTGCTCGGTTCTGTCACGAATAAAAAAGGTAACGTGCCCATTATTCGTTTCACCGTCAGTCTCCTCCACCGGCTGTTGAGCAATCGTATACTCCGCCACAAATGCCTCTCCGCCACGATGCTCCACAACAACTTCGCGCGCCTGATCAAACTTCTCACGCAAGTCCTTTTCGAGCATCGCTAGTAAACCTTCGAACCGCGATTCACTACTCATTACGCCAAAAACCAGCTCAATAAACTGACGTTTTAGCGCCTCTTCTTCGGACCAACCGAACATTTCCTCGGCCGGCGGATTCCACATACAAATATTGAAGTTCCGATCGACCATGATGATCGCTTCCGATGCATTTTCTAGCACCGCACGAATACGCATCTCACGCACACGCAATTCGTGAATCAACCGTTGCTCGTGCTGGGCCACGCGCATGTAATCCGCACCAAGACCGCCGGACAACACCATCAGCGCCAGCAAAATCAGGCTATAAGCAACCAGATAACCCCCATCAAAAATGGTGGTTGAGTAAAACAGCAGATAACATTGCGCTCCAATGAGCGGCACCATACTAAGCCACAACGCATACGAAAACGTGCTTTGATAACGCCGGTGCAAACGCGGAAATACCCACAATGCACCTATCAAAAGAACGATCAGCGTCGGAGTATCCCACGGACGTTTGATAATCGACGACGGACTCAACGCATCAGGCAACGGCCCAAAAACCAGCCACAAGACAGTCAGAACCGACACCACACCAAACGAAACAAATATCGTGGCAAGCATTCTGGGCGTGAGCGTTTCGGACGCAGAACGATGCGATCGCGCCAAAACAATCGTTGCCGCGCCGACCAGAATACTCGCTGAAAAAAACCGCGATAACGTCCACCCAAGCGGCCCCTTCGCCCCTGCACGCCACGCCACATACGTCCATTCGTCAAAAACCAGAACCTGCGCAAAATCCACCAGGCCCGACCAAAACAACGCAAGTCCGATTACCGCAAGCAACGGCGCGCGACGTACCCGATAGCGTAAAAACGCAAGAATCGAGGAAAACAACGCCACGCCGCTGCCAAAAAGTACCAGCACCACATGCGTCAAGAGCCCGGCAGCGCCCTGGGTTATCAACGTTCGATACAAAGACAGTGAAAAGTGCGAGCCCTGCGACAAAAATAACAGCGGAACCAGGCACAATATCACGACACACACCGTGACGACTTTCATGGCTGATACACCCGTGCCCAATCGCTCCCACAAGCGATTTTTATATTCAGGCCACAATCTTGATGCCGCAATCTCTTTCAAGCCAAACCCCTCGCGCTCACATCGTAGTTCTCCGCTTTCACTGAACCCGTCCGAATAAAACCTCACACCCAGGTATTCAATCGGTGTTTCTCACTCCAAACATAGGGTCCACGCCGAGATCTCACGCAATGTATTGAACGATAAAGAATAATCTTTGCCTCATTCAACGTTGGATCGTAGTCTGCCCGTCGCGTGTCACGCAGAGAGAGAGAGAGCATGACTATAACGTGCGACCCAATGACTCACGAGACTTCGGTTGTGAATTTCTGTAAACTTTGCTCACTATAGACGCATTGTTTTGTATTTTAAAGGATCATGCATGGCCAAAAAGATAAAAACCGTCGTCCCGCCTGCGCGCACGGGAGTGGGGAAATATCTTGACGACAGCAAAAATATCTACAACAGCCTGATCCTTATTATACCCCTGTTTATTCTCTACCAGGTCGGCGTAATGATGACCGGCGGCGTGCGCAACGGCGTTGATTTCATGACCGACGTCATGTGGTCCGTTGCCGGCGCTACCCAGCTCAATTACCTGCTGCTCAACCTCGGAATCTTGCTCATTTTTGCGGCATTTCTATTCTTGCGCCGCAAACAAACCACCTTCAATCTCAAACTCTGGCCACTTGTCCTTGCCGAAAGCACTGTCTACGCTTTTTTCTTTGGCGCTGCGGTCATCGGCGCGATGAGCGCACTGGGACTTGATGTTTTGCTCTCGACCGGCGACGGTTCACAAATCGCCACGATGGGTATCTTCACCAAATTCGTGTTGAGCATCGGCGCCGGGCTTTACGAAGAACTCGTTTTCCGCCTATTTCTGATGGGCGGCATGTTCTGGGCAGGCGTTCGACTGTTAAACTTTCCACGCTGGCTATCGGCGCTGGCTGCACTGATTTTATCCAGCGTAATCTTCAGCGCCATCCACCATGTTGGCTCAATGGGCGAGCCGTTTGTGTTGGGAACGTTTATGTTTAGGGTGTTTGCGGGGATGTTGTTGGCGGCAATTTTTCACCTGCGAGGCTTTGCAGTCGCCGTTTACACACACGCGATTTACGATATTATTGTTCTCATTTTCCGCTAAAAACTTGCTTTTTGATCCCATTTCCCCCATGAGTTGCATGCCATGATGTTAACCATCCCCGAAGCCGTATTGATCATCGTCATCACCTTACTTGTGGTGGGCCTCAACAAACTCCAGGCCATTGGCAAAGCCATCGCACGGCTTCAGACTGAATATTCAGACGCCGAAGCCGATACATCTTCCGATAACTCTAAATAATACCGACTATGACAGAGCTGCTTACACTTCTTTCTAATCCCCTCTTTATCCTTGCACAAGCCGGCGGCCTGAGCTGGACCCCGATGACGTTCTATGTTGCCGCGGGCGTCTTGCACCTGATCATTATTCTGGTCATGTTTCGCATGCTTCACCTGGAACCAGAATATAACACCTTTATCGGCGCGCTGATCGCCGCTGGAATCGCCAACGGCGCCGCGTTTTTCCTCAAGGATTATACGCTTTTCGGCGTTCTCGGAACGGGCGCGATTTTCTTCGCACTGCTCGTCGCCATCAGTCAGGCGGACGTCCTCAAAGCGCTCTACGTGTGGGCGGTCTGCCTTGCCGCCTACGCAGGCCTGGCGTTTCTCGTGATGCCGCGCTCCGAGCTCACCATCGACCAGATCGGCGGAATCCCCCAGGTCATCATGACCGGCGGACTCAAAGCCGAACCCTTCACCGATGAAGCCTACGACAATCTCTCAGGCGGCAAAAAGAAAGAATAACTTAGCGGTGTGCGCGACCAACTTGCCGCCGGCTCTTCCCGAGCGGCATGTTGGCACTCGCGTTGATTTCATACCCCTCAAAACCCCCACCTTCCGGTTCTTCGGATAGATAAAAGTTCGCAATCGGCCCGAGCATCGCCGCATTATCCGTGCACAACGAAGCCGGCGCGACATGCAGCACAATTCCCTGCTTATCGCACGCAATCTGCGCTGCCGCCCTAAGCTGCGTATTGCACGCAACACCGCCCGACAACACCAGCCGATTGAGCTTGTGCACGCGCGCAGCTTCCACAGCCTTCATCACCAGCACATCGACCACGGCCTGCTGAAACGACGCACACAGATCATGCAGATCTTGCCCGGTCGGAATTCCATGCGCCTGCACATGCAGCGACACGGCTGTTTTCAAGCCCGAAAACGAAAAGTCGAAATGCTTACGCGTCCACATCGGTCGTGGAAAATCAATCGCCGCCGGATTTCCATCCACCGCCAGCCGATCGATCTGAACGCCTGCCGGATACGCCAGGCCAAGCATCTTCCCGACCTTATCAAACGCCTCACCCGCCGCATCATCACGCGTTCGGCCCAGCAATTCGTAATCGCCAAAACCGCGCACAACATACAGATCTGTGTGCCCGCCACTGACAATCAGCCCCAGATACGGAAACTCCGCAACACCACCCACGCCCGCCGCCTGGCCCGCGTCATCCAGCTCAAGCAAGACCGCAGTCAAATGCCCTTCCAGATGGTTCAAGCCCACACACGGCTTATCCAGCGCCCACGCAAGTCCCTTGGCCGTTTCAATCCCGACCAAAAGGCTGCCCACCAGACCCGGCCCCGACGTCACACCAATGCCATCGATCTGCTCAATTGTTACGCCAGCATCACGCAACGCATCGTCGATCACCGTGTGAATATCACGAATATGATTGCGCGACGCCAACTCCGGCACCACGCCGCCATACCTGCGATGAACCGGAATCTGACTCGCCACTGCGTTCGACAACACCGTGCGACCGTCCACAATGACGGCCGCCGATGTCTCGTCGCAGCTCGATTCGATGGTCAATACGAGCATCTTTTTTATCTCTCACAATTGCTTATTCAAACTGATTTTTAAGAATCGAGCGTACTTCATCAGCGCTGCGACCATCTGGCTGGATCTTCAAAAAAGACTCATACGATTTCTTCGCCTGAGCACTCTGTCCGGCCAACTGATACGCCTGACCAAGCTCCAAATATAGAGCACTTGTGCGCATCCCAAGCTTCTCAGCACGCGCCAGGTTTTCAATCGCTTCACTGTTCAAACGCTCATAAAGCGCTGCCTGACCATGCATAAACGCAACGCTTCGATCCGTCGGCGCTTCCGCACTCAACGTCCGCGCAAGTTTCAACGCATCGCCCGTTCGCTCACGCTTGATCAAATTCCGCAACTGGCGAACTTTATCGTCAAAAGTCGCCGGTCCCGCCGATTCTTCGACAGCAGCCTGCTTTTCAACAGCCTGTTTCACGACAGCCTGTTTTTCAACAACCTGTTCTTTGGCTGCCAGTTCTTTTGCAGCCTGTTCCTCTGCCGCCAGTGCTTCCGCAGCCTGTTCTTCAGCCGCCAGTGCTTCCGCAGCAACCTGCGCACCAGCCAGCTCCGCCTCGATTGCTTCCGACAATTCACGCGCTGATTCTTCAACCGACTCGCTGCTACCAACCGCATTCGCAAGCGCCGCCTCTGCATCCAACCCGGCGACCGCTCCCTCCTGCAAATTCTCATCGGCCGCACCGGATTCCGGCTCAACCACAGCCACCGTTTCCTCCACAGGTGCAATCGGTTCAACCGGCGCAACTTCAGCAATCGGTTCAGGCACAACATTTTGCTCTGGCTCCGACGGCTTCATTCCATTCCACGTCAGAACCACGATCAACGCCAGAATCCCGACGATCAAAACAGGTATCTTCCAGTTGCTACTGGTCGCAACCGGCTCATCATAACCAAGAAGCGGATCTTCGATGTTCGAAAAGAACGAATCCTCCTCCTCACTTTCCGCAATTTTCACCGGCTTAACCGACGGCATCTCAGCCGTTTCAAAGTGCAGCTTTTTTGTACTTTTCGTCGTTTCTTCGGATTCTGCATCCGTTTCAGCCACCGGATCAGACGTTTCTGCATCGGCATCCGCGCCTTCTACTGCGGCAGCAACCGCAACATCGGCATCGCCGTCAACACCCGCGTCATCAACCTTATTTTCCTGCACAACCGGATCGGACGTCTCATCGGCCAGCGACAAAACCATCCCACGCACATTCCGATACCCACTCTTCGTCAGATCAAAACTCGACCGAACAACCTCGCCTTCGCGCGGACTTTGCAAAGACAATGTCAGCGGATCGACCGGTTCAAAAAGCGGCGCCTCAAACTCCTCGACAGCCTCAAAAGCCGACGCAACACGATTTTCTTGCTCAAGGTCTTCCTCCGGCGCGGTTTCCTCGTCGATCGAAGTTTCTCGAACTGCCGGACTCGACACTTCTTCCGACGGCAAAACCTCTGCCGAAGATTCATCTGCAGAATCTGCCGAAGACTCCTCCGCAGAAACTTCTTCTCCAGGCGCCTCGGTCGATTCATCCGCCACAGACTCTTCGTTTTTCAACTCAGCCCGCAGCGCCGCCGCATTCAACGGCATCGTAATCTTTTCAGACCGGCTCTGACGCGACTCTTGACGAACACCCTCAGCATCCTCAATCGACTGCTCACGACGTTCCGCCGGCCCATCCGTTTCCGTTTCCGAATCGCTCGAATCCGTCACTTCAGCTGCTTCGCCAGCTACCAAAACCGGCTCACGCGCCTCCACCGCTTCGCGCGCCGCATAAATAACCGGCGCCGAGCTTTCCTCACCAAGTCCAACCGTCTCAGCCGATTCTTGCTCGTCCTCAGCCGAATCAAACGATTCCCACTGACCATCCACCGCGCTTCCAGCGATCGCACGAATCATCTGAGCCGGCGTAGAAAGCGGCGTACTTGCACGCGAACGCGCCTGATAACCGTCATCAACCTCTTGATCCTGGCTTTGCTCATCCACCAAAGGCTGAATAAACAATTCCTGCGTCCGATCTACACGCGATACTTCGCTAACAGCGACGTCACTTTCCTCCAACGCCTCGACCGAAACCGGCACACTCTTCAACTGCTTGTGCGCCATATTATCATCGATTTGACGCATCTGTTCCGCAAGCCGACGCGCTTCCTCCTCACGCCGAATCGTTTCCCTGGCCTCAACCTCACGAAGCGAATCATTCACTCTACTCGCTGAACCCTGATCCGATTCTTCGTTCACCAATTCACCCGTTCTAACAGCATTGCCAGCAATTCGACTTGTAGAGCTCACCTGTTCATCGTCATCGGAATCCGCTTGCTCCAAATCCGACAGGTTCTCTTCACTCCAATGAAATTTCCAATGTCCGCCACCCGTCGAAGAATCTTCACTCGACTCGCTCGCGTGCTCACGCGCCGGACGAAGCAAATCCACAGTCGCAACCTCGTCCGCTATCACACCCGACGACGACCGCTTCTCATTCTTCTCCGATCCATCCAATTCATGATCGAGCGAACCAAACGGCAGACCAGGATTCGTATCCCGAAGATCGTTGGCCAGCCACTCGTTCAAACCACTCGCGCTCAAACCGCTCGCGTCCAACATCGTCATATTCAACGGCGCCGTCTCAAGCGGCGTCACGTCATTCAACATCTTTTCATCGAGCAATTTCCCGATGATATGCAGCGTCACAATGTCCTCTAACGGACTATCATCCACCACATCATGCAGCGTGCGATAACCGTCAAACAATCGCACGACCTGCTCAACTTCGCTCGGAAACTCCTCGCCCTGCCCCGAAATCTTCTGGTAATCCAGCGCAAAAACATGGTTCATCGGCGGCAATTCGGCCACCAGATCGTTCCACTCCCCAAGCCGATGGATCCCTTCCAATAGCAACACGTCCGTATGCTTCTCGATGTGATCAATACGGCGTAAATGCTCATGATAACGCACCACAAAACGCCCTTCCGGCCACATCATCACACGATAAACCGCAGCCTCACCCTGCAGCTTCCCACAGACCGCATCGAGCAAATTACCTTCGCGAAAATAAACAATCGCCTGCCGCGTCCCACGCCGGATCAAAACCGACCCCGACAACCGCTCGCTCTCAATATTTTGCAGCAAGTCGATCATCGTTATATCGGACAGATCTCCCTCGAAATCCTCCGCATGCGCATCCAAAAGTGATTCCTTCGCACGCTTTTGAAGCAACAACTCTACCCGCGTCGTAACCTCTTTGATATAAATCGGCTTCGTTAGATAATCGTCCGCACCAAGCTCAAACCCACGCATCTTCTGCGGAAGCGAGCGATCTTCGGTCAAAAATACGAACGGAATGTCCTTATAGGCAGGATTGTGTTTGAGATCTGCGCAGAACTCCAGACCATCACCATCCGACAAAACCGTATCGGAAATAATCAAAGACGGCGGCG